>JBAVOG010000234.1:0-2285 GCA_049691875.1 Burkholderiales bacterium
TGCGCGTGTCTGCGGCGGGCGAAGTGGACGCCGAACTGCTGAGTTGGGTACGCGCGGCATACGACGCGGCGGGATGAGCCTACTGCCGCAGCTTGCACCCGCATACATGAATTGGAAGGAAGAGCAATGGTCAACTCGTTCCGAACAGTGCTTCCATTCGTCTTCGCCGCGTTGCTTGCCGCGCCTAGCCTTGCGGCCGAGCACCAGCCGGTGAGCAAACGTCAGCAGTACGTTTACGTTCTTAAGTTGACCGCGCGCATGCAAGAAGCAAACGCCTGGACGGATGCCGAGAATGGCGTGATCGGACGGCACTTCGCGCGCCTTGCTACGGCGACTGACGCGGGGCAGGTAATTCTCGCGGGGCGCACAACCGAAGCGCTCGACAAGACTTTCGGGCTCGTGATCTTTGAGGCCGAAAATGAAGAAGCTGCCAGGCTTTTTATGGAGTCTGACCCGGCGGTCGAAGCCAATATCATGTCGGCCACGTTGCACCCGTACTCAGTCGCGCTCTACCGCAAGATCCGATAGCAAATGCTCCAGCCGCTGAACCGCGCAGGTCAGCTGTTTCTCGATCGGATCCCGCTCAATCTCGCCAGGCTGGCGACGGATGCGGCGGAACGTCTGCTCTGAGCCAGCAAAGTCCGTCCGCTTTGCGGATCATTTCGAAGACAGGGGCCAGGTCCGGTTCTGGCCGGCCTAGTACCTAGTTGCGTAAATCAGCGTATTTAGCACGCGGATGCCTGGAAAACACGACTTGCTTGGTCCACTCGAAGGGATGCGCCTTCTGATTATGTGCGGTGACGAAGTCATCGATGCGCTCGCGCACCTGTCGGGGCGAGGTGAAGCTACTGCCAGTCAGGGCTTGAGTCGAGAGGATGCTGAACCAGACCTCGACCTGATTGAGCCAGGATGCGTGTGTCGGCGTGAAGTGAAAGTGGACGTTCTTGTGGCTGGCCAACCAACGGTCGCGCTTGGGCTTGTGGGTGCTCAGGTTGTCGAGGATGACGTGGATCTGGCGGCCGGGGTGCTCGGCGACGACGCGGTTCATGAAATCGAGAAACTCGATGCGCCGGCGGCGAGAGTAGTGCCCCGCCTTCACCAAGCCCGTGGCCACCTCCAGTGCGGCGAACAGCGTCGTGGTGCCGTGTCGCGTGTACTCGTGATTGAAGCCCGTCAGGGCCTTGCCATTGGGCAGCTTGAGCCAACCCTGAGCACGCTCAAGGGCTTGGATGTGGGGCTTCTCGTCGACCGAGAGGACCACCGCATTGTCAGGCGGGTTCAGATACAAACCCACGATGTCCGCCGCCTTCTGCGCAAACTCAGGATCGGTGCTGATGCACCAACTGCGACGACGCTCCAACGAAATGTCGTGCTGACGCAGGACCCGCCAGATGTGGTGCTTGGAAACATCCTTGAGCTTGTCGGCCAGCAGCGGCCCGTTCCAGCGCGCGTAGCCAGCGGGCGGCTTCTGGTCCAGTACCTGCAGGATTCGACGTTCCGTATCCGCGTTGTACAACGCGGGCTTGCCGCTGCGCGGCGCATCGGACAAGCCCTCCAGGCCCATTTGCGAGAACCGGCCGCGCCACTTACTCACCGTGGCCAAGCGCGTGTCGTTGCGCTTGGCCACTTCTTCATGGCTCAGGCCATCGGCCAAGTTCAGTATTACGCGGGCGCGAAACGCCAAGCGTTGTTCCGTCGAACCCGCCGACGACCAACCTTTGAGCGTCGCGCGGTCAGAGTCGGTCAGCATGATATCTGCGGCTTTCACCGCACCAAGATACCATGTTCGCTAATTTACGCAACAAGGTACTAGGGCGTTATCAGCGAGATAGCTGACCAAGTGGTTGCTGCATCTGTCGGCACGTATCCGCGGGAGGTTTCGTCATGGCTCACGAAAGTTCCTTCAGGGATTTGCAAGTCGGTTCAAACGAGATTGCCGTCCGAACGATCGGGCTGAACGAACTCTGGCAATCGCTTCGGGAAGGCTATGAAGACTTCAGTGCCAAACCAGGCATTGGCGTCTTCCTTGTGGGGGTGCTTTACCTGCTGTTCGCCCTGCTGCTGTCAATGTTCTGGGTTGGGAAGGACCTGCTGCACCTGGCCTTTCCGATCGTCGCGGGGTTCACTCTGATCGGCCCTGCGATCTCGGTTTGTCTTTTTGAGATGAGCCGGCGCCGCGAGTCCAGGCTCGACGTCAGTTGGCGCTCGACTTTCGATTTTGTTCACTCCGCGTCGTTTGCCCCGATCCTCGCGCTGTCGTTGGTGATGATGGTGCTCTACCTGGC
>JBAVOG010000235.1:0-2483 GCA_049691875.1 Burkholderiales bacterium
GGCCCGGATATGGCTTACTTCTACAACTCCCGTCCTCTTAGAGCCTTCTCTGATTGGGGTTATGGGGGTCAAGCTTTTCCTCTCGCCTTGTGTCATTCCCGTGGATCACACGCTTCTCTTCGCGGTCGGCGCATGGCCGCCGCATGATGGGGTCAGGAGGGGAGGCGTCTCAATCTGTCTCGCGACCTTCGGGGCGCTTTGACCCAGACCCTGAGGCTCCGGACTCTCAACGAGATCGCCTCCCCATCGTCCCCACGGGACGACGCAGGCTCCGCCCTTCTCATGGCGGAAACTGGAACTCTTCAACTGGAACTCTTTCTCATGCCGCCGATGCCACAGCCGGCTCGCTCGATTGCCTGCCCCAGTGGAACTCCGTTCCATCGCTCCACATGCGATGCAGGATCACCGCGAGCTTGCGGGCAACCGCGACGCGCGCGCGTGCCATGCCGCGGCGTTTGGCGATCTTCATGCCCCAGGCTCGCAACGCCGACCATTTGGTGCTGCGGATCAGCAGTGAATGGGCCGCCTCGTAGAGTGCCGTTCGGGCCAGTTCATCGCCGCACCGGCTGATGCGGCCTTGCACATCGGTCTCGCCGGACTGGTAGCGACGCGGCGTCAGACCGAGATGGGCGCCGACGTCGCGCGACTTCCGGAAGCGGTCCGGCCGGTCGATGGTGGCGCGGAACGCCAGCGCCGTGAGCGGGCCGACCCCGGGCACGGTCATCAGACGGCGGCACGTCGGCTCAATGCGCACTTCGTCGAGCACGCGCTTGGTGAGCCGGTTGGCCTCCTCGGTCATGACGGCGATGATCGACAGCAGCGGTTCGACCAAGCCGCCCAGCACGGGGTCGTCAGCCGCCAGCTCGCGGACCCGGGCCGGGAAGTCGCGACGGCTCGGTGTGCCAACCTTCAGACCAGCCTCTCGCAGCAACGCCCGCAAGCCGTTCTCGACGTCACGCCGCTTGTTGAGCACCATCCGCCGTGCTGTCAGCAGCGCGCGCCACGAGCGGCAGGACGGGTGCTTCACATGGACCGCCCGATACCATCCGGTACGCATGATGTGCGCGATCCCGCGCGCGTCGTTGCGATCGGTCTTGTTGGGCATCGCGCCCATCGCGGCCTTGGCCTGGCGAGCCTCGATGCAGATCGCCGGGATCCCTGCCTCCGAAAGCCCCTGGTGCAGCCACGCCGTCAACGAGCACGCTTCCAGGCCGACCCGCTCCATCGCCAGTCCCGACGCTCTGAAGAACGCTACCAGGGCGTCCGGATCGCTGGCAGCGCGCGCCTCGCGCATGATCTGGCCAGCCTCGTCGACAATGCAGATGGCGGTCTCTTCCAACGATACATCCAACCCGGCAAAGTACCCCACGGCTGCTCCTCCTCGATGCTTGTGGCCGATACAAACCGGACCACGCTCTACCATCCCGAGAAGAGCAGCCACCGGATTGCCGGGGGTGAGACCCCAATCACCCCATCTGACTCGAAACTCATTCTTACCGTGCCAGGCGACGCGTGAGCATCATGACGGAGGCTGCGTAAAGGAAGGCTTCGGTTGAGGCGAGTGTGCCTTCGAAGTCCTTGGCCAGCCTTCGATTGCGGTTGATCCAGGCGAAAAAGCGCTCGACCACCCAGCGGCGTGGCAAGACCTGGAAGCCGACCTGGTCGGCGATCTTCTTGACGACCTCGATGGCGACGCAGGTGGCGTCCTTGACCCGCTGGGCGGCATAGGCGCTGTCGGCGAAGGCGAGTTCGACGAAAGGGAATGAATTTCGGGAAGCTTTGAGCAGCGGGACCGCGCCATCACGGTCTTGGACATCGGCCGGGTGAGCTTGGATGACCAGCGCCCGCCCGTCGGTGTCGACCAGGACATGGCGCTTGCGGCCCTTGATCTTCTTGCCGGCGTCATAGCCCTTGGGGCCGCCAGCCTCGATCGTCTTGACGCTCTGGCTGTCGATCACCGCCGCCGAGGGACTGGCCTCGCGCCCGACCCGCTCGCGGTCGGCCATGACGAGATGGTGATTGATGGTCTCGAACAGCCCCTCGCGGCGAAAGCGCAGGAACCAGCCATACACCGTCGTCATCGGCGGGAAGTCCCTGGGTAGCAGCCGCCAGGCGCAGCCGGCCCGAAGCACGTAGAAGATAGCGTTCATGATCTCGCGCATCGGCCATTCCCGAGGCCGGCCCGTTTTGGCCGGCGGCGGCATGAACGGCGCGAGGATCGCCCACTCCGCATCGCTTAGGTCGCTTCCATAACGCAGATGATCACGGCTATGCTGCCGCCGGATGGTCGGTGTCCACATGAGGCTCTCCAAACCGGCTTCGACAACCGTTTGGAATCACATCTGAACCCGGCCATCTACCCCTTTTCGCCAGTTTCAAGACAGCCTCTGAGCGGCGAGGGCCGCGGTCCCAGTGCGGCGCGAAATCAAGCGCTGGCGATGGCACGGGCGCCATTGATTGCGTTTCTCGATGCGGATGACGTC
>JBAVOG010000236.1:0-11149 GCA_049691875.1 Burkholderiales bacterium
GCACACGTTCGACCTCGGGCCGCAGCGGACCATCGCCCACCATCACGAGTCGCAACCGCGCACGTGACGGGGGATCCCGCTCGAGGGCGCGCGTAAACGCGTGGGCGAGGTTGATCGGGTCTTTCACCGCCTGCATCCGGCCCACCGTTCCGACGAGCCGGAGGTCGGGTTCCTGGAAGGGGCAATCCAGAACGCGTCGACCGTCTCTCGCGCGGGGGAAGAACTGGGCAGTGTCGACGCCATTATAGAGTTGGGTGACGCGCTCCCGACGGAAGCCCACGCGCTGCACCAGGTAGTCCTCCAGATGCTGCGAGAGAGCGACATAGCCGGTAACGAATGGACTATATGCCCGCCGCACCCAGCGAAGCCGGCTGCTCGATCCGTCCAGGTCCGCGGTGTCCCAGCCGTGTTCGCCATGAACACGGACCGGGACGCCAGCGGCCCACGCCGGAACCACGGATTCCAGCGCGGCCATGTTGCGGGTGTGGACGATCGCCGGTCGCAGCTTGCGAAACAACCTGAACAGGCGCGGGTACAGCTCGATGAGATGGCCGGCTTGTTTCCCAAGCCCTTCATAGACGACGTCGCTTCGTGCAATCCGATTGCAGAATTCCGGAGAGACGTCAGTGAGCGCCACCACGCCGTGCCGCCACGTGTCATGCGGAAGTCGGTTAATAAGATTCACGACGCCGTTCTCGAGACCGCCTACGGCGAATCTGTAAACCACGTGAACGATCAAGGGTCGGTTATCGGCTGTCATGCGCATGCGTCATTCGCCCGTTGCAACGCGCAGCGCAGCCATGACCGCGGGCGCCATCTCCCTCGAAAAGGCGTCGAGCACCGCGTCGGCCTGCGCGGCCGGGCCGAACTTCTGGGTGTAGATGACGATAACTGCCGAGTGATCAGGCTCGAGGAAGAGCTTCGCCGCCGCAAGCATCGCTTTCGCCGCGGTGTCGTTGGAAGTGAATTGCCCGTTTACCCAATACCACGATCGCACGGCGAGCCGAGTGGATTCACCGGTAATCTCGGTCGTACGTACGTCAATCGTCGCGCCATTCCACGCCATAGGCCGACGACCCTCCGAGGTCTTTACCCAGAATTTGTCCTTCGCCGTCACGAGCTGATTCTGAGACCCAATTAGCTCGTTGCCCTGGGTCTGCTGGCTGTACATTGCCACGTACAGACCGACAATGTGGCCGTCCTTCATAAACCATTGCCGCCGCGACCTGTGACTGCCAACGTAGTGCGGGACCCAGGCTGGCCGCGATTCGTCGGCTGCCTGCCATCCTGCAGCGCCCAACACGGCTGGAATTTCCGCTGCTGCACTCTGCGCATGCTGCTCCAATTCAGTGCCGAGGGGCCGCCAGATGGCTCCGAGAACGAGCGCCGCAGCGAGCGCAAAAGCCACCGGACCGTTCCGGAGCGAACTTCGAGAGTACTCCGCCGGTCGCGGTCCCGCTGTCGCGGTTTGCGCCTCATCCTCTCGCCAGAATGAACCGATCCAAAACATGATCGTGATCACTACCCCGAAGAAGATCCAGCCGTAGATGATGTGATCCACCCCGACAGCGATCTTGTTGCCGGAGAGATGTCCGAGCATCACGATCATGTAGGCACGCAGCCAGTTCGCGATGATCGGCACGACGATGGATACCGCGATGAAAAGGACGCGTTTGCGCAAGGTTCGGTAGGAGAGATAGGCGTACAGAGTGCCGACAGTGACAGACGCGAGGAGGTAGCGAATTCCACTGCACGCCTCCACCACAGACCAGCGGCCCGTCGGAATGGAAAAGTGATTGCCCTCACGAAAGACCGGAACACCGGAAGCGCGCACTGCGGCAATCGTGAAATCGGCGGTGTGGTCCATCAGCCATGGCACCAGGAACTCCCCAAACGGCACTGCGAACACCAGATAGGCGAGTGGAAACGCGATTGTCCTGGCGATGGGCAACCCGATTACGGTCACGATTGCCGCAAGGATCATGAAGAGCAACGCGAACTGCTCGAGGCCAATAACGCCTGCCATGCGACCCAACAGCCAGCCGAAGCCGAAAACCGCTACTGCAACCAATCCCGGCCAGAACGGCTTCGGCGACATCGTCGAGAGCACGTCTCGCTTGCGCCAGATAAGCCACAGAACGATTGGAATGACTACGTAGCCGTGTGCAAATGTTTCGGAGCGCCTCCAGATCGCTTCGACGGACTCCGCCGTAGGCCAGTAGACGGCAATCAACCCGAGTACGACGAGCCCGGGGGCAATGCTCGCCACGATACCGAGTGGTTGGTTGAGCCGAGTGTCGGGCTCGAAGTTCGTTTCGGGCTTCAAGATGCGGCGGCCTTTAGCTGCGCACCGAGTGCAAGCGGGCGACCGAGGGCGCGACCGATGCGGGCTGCTGCGGGAGGACTGGCGTATCTTCGAGGAGCGCGTCCACCAAAGACAGATTGTGGCCCCACTGGTAATCTCTGAGAACTCTCGCCCGGCCGGCGTTGCCCAAGCTTGCGGGCTCGGTGTCGAGCGCCTCGCATACCCGGGAAGAAAACTCAGAGGCACCGCCGGCCACGAGCAGCTCGCGACCCGAAATCGAGGAAAGCGAATTCGCGCACGCTGCCGACGCGACGACGGGGCGTGCCATCGCCATTGCTTCGAGAATCTTGTTTTGCACGCCACGGGCAATGCGCAATGGCGCAACCACGACCGAGGCGTGCTGCAGGTAGGGTCGTGTGTCAGAAACCCTTCCGGTGACCGTGACCGCTGGCTGTCGCGCCAAGGCCCGCACGGACGGCAGTGGATTCATGCCGACGACGTAGAAGCGGGCGCGTTCGTGTCGGCGCAGCACAACAGGCAGCACTTCTGAGGCGAACCAGCATGCCGCGTCGGCATTTGGCCAATAGTCCATCGCGCCGGTGAAGACGATCGCTTGCTCGTCGGAAGGGAACGGCCGCTCGAATCCTGGCGCGGGGGAAAAGAAATCGGTATCCACGCCGTTGGGGACGACATGCACGCGTTCCGAAAGTTGCGGGGCGTGCTTCAGGAACAAAGCCTTCTCGGCGGCAGTGGTGAGCAGACTCGCGTCGAACTCGCGGGTGCTGGATTCCTCGAAGGCGAGCAGGCGATCCGCCTCACGGCGATAGATCCACGAGAGTGGCCAGCGACTCTCCGACGAGTATTGCCGCCACTTCTCCGAGTCCACATCGACGAGGTCAACGACACGCCTCAGCTCAGCGCGGCCGGTTACGTACTGGGCCATCGCCGAAGAGAAGACGAAGCACTTGCGGATCCGCTCGCGCTTGAGCGTCTGGTTGATCCAACGTTGCAATGCCCTCGCGCGGAAGTACGGAAGTGTAAGCGCCTCGCCCGTGACGAAACCCGCCACACTCTTGATCCGGCTGCCGAGCGGATTGAGGGGAAGGGCCATCACGTCGGCGCAAAGCTCATTGAGCTTTCCGAGGTGAGGCCAGTCCGCAGGGTCGTCCACGAACGTGCCGAGATACACGCGGTAACGGCTCGCGAAATGCTTTAACAGGTGATAAGAGCGGACCTTGTCGCCCTTGTTCGGCGGATACGGGATCCGATGGCACAGGAAGAGTAGCGGCTCCATGCTGGATCCGCGTCTTATCCGAGCGCCCGCACGATGTGCGGACCGAGCGCGTTCGCCAGCCCCAGCGGCAGCTGCCGCCACAACGCAATGAAGGCGCGGTACTTGGGATTCAGCGGATTGTTTTCGGGAATGCTGTCACGGCGAAGGAGGGCGTATTCGTAGGCGAGCGGCGTCGGCTCGAACCCCCAGTTCTTCTTGAAATCGAAGGAGCCGGTGCCCTGCTTGCTCCGGCCGTAATCAAAGACGCGATAGCCGCGCTCGCAGCCGTCCTGCAGCAGCGACCAGTACTTGAAGTCATTGCCTGCAAGCCCGCGCGCGCGCTCGTCGTCGCCCGCGTAATAAGGCAGCACCTCGTCGCGGAAATAGAACGTCACGACGCTAGAAACTGGGCGGCCCTGCGCATCGAGTACCGTGAGGGCCTTGCAGTCCTCGCCGAAGACGTCCTTCAGCTTTGCGAAATATCGCTTCGGCAGCGCAGGAGTGCCATGGCGATGGACGTTGTCCGCGTAGAGGGCGAAGAACCGATCGACGTTCGGGTCGAACTCGCTTCGCAGGCCGCTTTTGATGCCTTTGCGCACCATCGCGCGCTGCTTGCGCGGGATGGCGAGCATGTTCGCTTCCACGTCCGGGAGGATCTGCTTCCGGAAGGTGACATAGAGATCTTGGCAGGGCCAGTCGGGCTCCTTGATCGTTCGGTCGCGGAGCTCCAGGTGACTGGCGCGTAGTCGCTGCGCGAGCTCGCGCGCCGCGGCGTGCAACGCGTGGCCAGCCTGAGGATCGAGGGATGCCGAACCGCCGTAGACACAGAAAGGTAGCGAGACGAGCGAATGCCCGAAGAGGAGGCTTTTTACCTCGGCCAGCGGCAATACTCCGACGAGCTCATCTGCGCGCTCGGCGACGAGGTAATGGGTGCGGTGCCGGAACACCTCCTCGATCACGTCTCTCCACTCGATGCGATGGAAGAACGTCGCCTCGGGGCAGCGCTCGACGAACGCGCTCCACCGATCCCGGTCGGCGGTGCGGTAGGGGCGCACGATGAGGGCGGAGACAGTGGCCGGGGGAAGTTCGGGGGAGGCCATTTCCATGGGGCTTACGCCGCGTTTGCATCTACGCATTCCAACCACCCCGCCGACTTCGGCGGCACCCCTCCTTGAAAAGGAGGGGAAAAAAATGGAGTGGTGTCCTCACGTCGCTTCCTTCCCAAGGAACACCCGGTCGACACGATCCCAGCGGAAGTCGGCGAGCAGACGGCGCACGCGACGCTCGGTGTGCTTCAGGTTCAGGTAGTGGCGGAAACGGGTCTTTGCCCCGATACCCTCGACGCGCGGCTGATCGGGATCGACTTCCCAGGGGTGGAAGTAGAAGATCGCGGGATGGCCGTCGATGCGATTAACACGCTGGATGAACCAGCGGGAGACTTGATAGGGCATCAGCCGGAAATAGCCGCCCCCACCCGCTGGCAGGTTGCGGCCGAGCATCCGCGTGGTGGTCACCGGCAGCTCGAGTAGCCCGGGACGCGGTGCGTGTGGGAAGCGCGGAGCGCTCGGCATCCCGTAGTGATCATGCTTGATCGGATAAACGCTCGAGCTGTAGTGGTAGCCTGCTTCGGCGATGCACTCGAACGCCCATTCGTTTTGTGCGCCAATCGAGAAGCTGGGGGCGCGGTAGCCCCTCACCGGCTGGCCGGTCGTGTCCTCGAGGAGCGCCTTCGCGCGCGTGATGTCCGACCCGAACTCTTCGCGCGTGAGATCACTCGCCCGGCGGTGTTCGTAGCCGTGGCTGGCGATTTCATGGCCGGCCGCGGCGATTCGGCGCACCAATGCCGGGCGGCGCTCGGCAATCCAGCCGAGGGTGAAGAAGGTCGCGTGGATTGCATGATCGGCGAGCATCGAGAGAATCAGCTCGACGTTTTCTTCCACCCGGGTCGGCTTTGCGTCCCATTCGCTGCGCGGGATGTGCGGCGCGAACGCCGAGGCCTGGAAGTAGTCCTCGACGTCGATAGTGAGGGCGTTGACGATCCGCGTGCGGATCGGCTCCGAGGCGGTCATGTTCAGGCTCCGGCTTCGACTTCGCGTCCGACCAGCCAGCGCGCGAGATGCTCGGCGATGCGTTCAGCGGCGTGGCCATCCCAGAGTTCTGGCACGCGGCCGCGCTTGCCGCCGCAGCGGGCGATCTCGTCGACGACAGAAAGGATTCGCTCGCGATCGCGGCCGACGAGCGTGTTGGTGCCCTGCTCGACGGTGATCGGCCGTTCGGTGTTCTCGCGCATCGTCAGGCAGGGCACCCCGAGCGCGGTGGTCTCCTCCTGCATGCCCCCCGAATCGGTGAGCACCAGCTTGGCCGAAGCCATGAGGCCAAGCATGTCGAGATAGCCGAGCGACGGGAGCACGACGAGTCGCGCGGTGTCGAGCAGGTGCGCGAGGCCGAAGCGCTCGATGTTCTGTTGCGTGCGCGGGTGAAGTGCACACACGAGCGGCAGCCGCTCGCCGACGTCGCGCAGGATCGTGAGGGCTTGCGACAACGCCTCGGCGCGATCGACGTTCGAGGGTCGGTGCAGCGTGACGACGCCATAGCCAGCCGGATCCTCGACGGCAGCAGGGGAGGCGCCGGCATGGCGCATCGATTCGGCGGGTGAAGGAGCGCGCGTGCGGTTGGTCAGCAGCGAGTCGATCATTACATTGCCCACGAAGTGAACGCGCTCTGCGGGGATGCCCTCCCGTGCCAGGTTCTCGTGCGCACTGCGCTCGGTGGTGTACAGCACATCGGCGATCTGATCGGTCAGGATCCGATTGATCTCCTCGGGCATCGCCCGGTCGAAACTGCGCAGCCCGGCTTCGACGTGCGCCACCGGAATGCCTTTCTTGCTCGCGACCAGGCTGCAGGCCAATGTGGAGTTCACGTCGCCAACCACCAGCAAGCAGGCCGGCTGCTGCGCATCGAGCACCGGCTCGAAGCGGCGCATGATCTCTGCGGTTTGCGCGGCATGCGACCCCGATCCGGCCTCGAGATTTATGTCGGGCCTTGGCAATTCGAGATCGGAAAAGATCCGATCGTTCATCGACACGTCGTAATGCTGACCGGTGTGCACGAGCACCGGTCGCGGCAAATCGGCCTGCGCGGAGAGGGCGCGGATGATTGGCGCCATCTTCATGAAGTTCGGCCGCGCGCCCACCACGCAAAGCACCGGGCCGAGCGTGCGCGGGAAACTACCCATCACTTCTGCTCCTGAACGTCCTTGGGCTTGGGTCGATCCTGTCCGGAATGGATCAGGCGGTAGATGAGATCGAGCGTCGCCGACAAGGTGCGCTCGAGCCTTGCGATCCGGGCCTCGAGCTCTGCCGTCGCCGACGGGTTCGCGCCCGACTGCCAGTGCGGCAGATCGAAAACCGGATGAGTGATCAACGAACTCGGCTCGGAAGTCGGTGAAGACTTCGAGCGCGGCGCGGAACCGCCTGACACGACTTCCATACCCGATTCTTCCGTGATTTCTCGCGTTACGACATCGATGTCCTCGCGAGCGACCACCTGTTTCTCCCCGAGAAACGCGGCGAGGAGCACTCGGTTGCAAAGCGTATTGATCTTACGCGGGATTCCGCCGCAGAAAGCGTGGATCTGGTCGTACGCGCTTGAATCGAAGCGCGGGCGGCCCTGCCACCCGACGCATGTCAGGCGGTGCTCGACGTAAGCTTTCGTTTCCTCGCGCTCCATGGGGCCGAGGTGATAGGACGCAAGCACACGCTGACGAAGCTGCTGCATGCGGGAACTCTGCATGATCTCGCGCAGTCCGGGTTGGCCGACGAGAAAGCTTTGCAGGAGAGCCTGGTTGCCGAGCTGGAAGTTCGACAGCATGCGCAGTTCCTCGATCGCCCGCGAGGTGAGGTTCTGGGCTTCGTCTACGATCAATAGCGCACGCTTTCGCGCGAGGACAAGAGCGGTGAGGTACGCCTCGATCTCCGCAAGCATGCGGGCCTTGTCTTCGTACTTGATGCGTATACCGAAGGCCGTCGCCACCGAGCGAAGAAGGTCGTCGGCATCAAGCTGCGTACTGACGAGCTGCGCCGCCACCACCCGCTCCGAATCGAGGTGATTGATCAGATTCTGCACGACGGTGGTCTTCCCCGCGCCGATCTCGCCGGTGATGACGATGAAACCCTCGCCCTGGACGAGTCCGTACTCGAGATAGGCGAACGCGCGCTTGTGGCCGCGACTGCCGAAGTAGAAGTTCGGGTCGGGGTTGAGCTGAAACGGCTTGCCGCTGAGCCCGTAGAATGCTTCGTACATGCTGAATCGTCCTTACCTTAATACGTAGTCCAGTCCGCCGAAGATCGCGGCTTCCCGATAATTTGGGTACGGCGGATTGCTAGCGTCTTGCCACTGATAACGCACCCCGGTGAACCACGTCGTGCTCGCACCGATGCGCGCGGTGAAAAGCGCGCGGAATATCGTGTAATCCGTGGAGCCGGGGATGAACGCCGACCGATACTGTGTGTGGTTGCGCAGGGCAAGAAAGCTCAGCGACGCGGTCCCTGTCAGGCGGTGCGTGTAGTTCGCCGATGCGCCGCGCTGAGTGTAATCCTGATTTGCGCTCACCAAGGCGGGGAGTTGCGTTCCTGCCCCGGTGATGGGTTCCTGATCGCTCCAGTAGGCGGTGAACACCAGACTGTTCCGCCCCCCGAAGAGGGAGAAAGCCGCCTCGACCCGGTCCTGGAGTAGGATCTGATTGTTGAAGTAAACAATCGGCTGGGTAAGGGTCGTCGGGATCCCGTTCTGGTCGATGAACTTTTGGACTTCCTGCTGCCGTTGAACTGGATCGGGAATTCGACCAATGAGGGCCGCATCCACGACATCGGCCGCGATGCCAGACTGAAGCGCGAGCTGCTGGGTCGAGGTGGTAATTCCCCGCGAACCGGTGAGGCGCCACCCGGTTAACCGGGTTCGGTGCTGAAAATTCGCCCGGTACGAGGCGCCAAAGAAGCGGTGCTCCCAGAATCCGTTCAGGTTGGTGCGAGGCGTAGGACGCCATTCCAAGCCGGCGCCGTAGATCGAACCTGAATAGCCGCCGACGGCATAGTTGTTCTCCTCGTAGCCGCCGCGCGCCGATACCTGCAGATCCGGATTGACCTGGTAGGAGAGGATTCCACGCCCAAGATGCAAGGTATAAGGGTCCTGATTGTTGTATCTTACGTAGCTGCCGTTATAGTCTGCTTGCCAACCGTACCGCCTTCCCGGGCCACTCGGGCGCCCGACACTACCGATGACGTCGGCGATGTATGACGCGCGCAATGCGCTCGAACTGTAATCGGTCCAGGTGTTGTTCCAGCGCAGGAGATAGGTGGTTTCCGCCCCGGGAGTACTCTGGATGTAGGGGTTCAGTCGATAGACGTAAGTGTTGGTGCGATTGTTCGTCTGCAGCGAGTCGGTGATGGTGATCGGGCCAAGAGGTGAAATGAAGTTCTGGAAGATGTTTACGCCACCTTCGACGAAGAAGAATCTCTTGACCGCTTCGACATTTCCGAAAAGGTTCAAGTTGCTGTAGTACCGGCTGCTATTCTGTGCGTTCGAGTAGAAGTACCCGCTAAGCTCGTAACGTCCGGTTACCGTGTACCGGCTTCCCCGGCCCGTAAAGTCGATGCGCGGCGTTACGCCGAGAATGAGCGAGCTCTGTTCCTGACCGGGGGCCGCCAAGGCGACGTTGTCGGTGTAGGTGATGGTCGGTCTGACGCCGGGCTCCGCGCGCCACTCGTCCGCCCCGGCGGGCGCGGCAGTGAGCGCCAATACGGCCCCAGCTACAGCTGCGAGCTGAGCGGAGCGCCGGGTCGGAAGATGGCCGCTAGTAGCCAAGAAGTTCTTGGCGGGGCGCCGAGAGCCACCCGCCAGACAGGTCATTCGGCTTTGCCGTCGCCGCTACGGTAGTCATAGTAGTACGAACCGAGCTCGGACCGGGCGGACTTGTTGAGTACCGTCATGACGATCGGGCAGGCCTCTAATTTTGAGAGCGCTTCCTCGACTGTACTGCGGACCGTGCGGTCCGCCTCGACCACGAACACGATCTGACCCATGTGCGACGCCAGCGCGCGCGATTCGGTCGTCACAAGCAAGGGGGGAGAGTCAAAAAGGATGACACGGTTCGGATAGCGCGCAGCCAGCTCCTCGATCAGCCGCGTCATGCCGTCGCTTGCCAAGAGCTCGGGCGCGCGGCCGTGCGGTGTCCCTGACGGAAGCACCGAAAGCCGATCGATATTGGTCTTGAGCAGGACGTCACTGACGTCAAGCTTCGGTGTGGTAAGCAGGTCTATCAACCCTCGCGACTTCTCTATCCCAAGCCCGCGCATCACGCCGGGGGCCAGCACGTCGCCATCCACGAGCAGGACAGTGGTATCAATCTCCATCGCGATGCTCAGCGCGAGGTTGATTGCAACGAACGTCTTGCCCTCGCCTGCGATCGAGCTGGTGACCATGATGAGGTTCCCGCGGTGGACGGCTGGAACCCCCTTACCCTGTGCGTTGGCGATGAGCGGCCGCTTTATCAGGCGAAACTCCGCGGCGCTCATCGAGTTCGGCGCATCCGACGTGACCATGCCTGCCGTGCGAAGCCGTTCGATATCAATCGTGACGCGGCGAGATTGCTTCTTCGATGCCTCTGCCTTAGGTGCGTGCCCCGGCGGCGCAGTCGTAACGGTGCCTTCTGCTTCAGGGCCCGCGGGTTTGGGAGCAACCGTCGGAACGTCGACCCCGGCTTGCTTGAGACGCTCTAGCCGCTCAGCGGCCTGTTCGATGATGCTCACGATACGTTCATCCTGCGACGTGACGGCTGTTCCAGAGAACAAGCGCAACTCCCACCCCATAGAAGGCAACGAGCACGGCAAGCGAACCGAAGAATGCGACGTGCAGGCGCCGAGTCTTCGCGACAAGAGCTTCGTTTGGCACGAGCGAGACAGACCCGAGTAATGGCCGCCCACTGATCGCGTGCAGCACGCGACCGTCGTGGATCATCGGGCGAATCTGACTCCAGGCGAAGCTCACGAGGACGCCGACGCCGAGCGCCGCGATGAACACCAGAGGCAAGAGCAGCAGGCGATTTGGCTCCACCGGGGATGATGACACGCGCGGGGGATCGATGACGCGAAAATTCGCACTTCCCGCCGCGTCCATGTCGCTCGACATCGCGGCCGACTCGCGTCTTTGGACGAGATTCTCGTAATTACGCTTTTGAATCTCGTAGTCTCGATTGAGTTGGGCCAGCTCCGCTTCGATCCGCGGAAGACTTTCCTGGGCGGCTTGCAAGCGCTCGTACACCGCTTGGTAAGCGCCAACCCGGGCGCGTAGCGCCGCCACCTTTGCTTCGGCTTCGGCGTGCGCGAACTTGAGCTGTTGGTAAACCGGATTCTTGTCCAATGGACTGAGCGGCGAGCCCGAAGGCGAAGCTTTCCTGCGCGCTCCGATCTCTTTCTTGCGCTGCGCCTCGAGGTCAGCAATCACGCGCCGCGTTCCGACGACGTCCGGATGCTGTTCGGTGTAGCGCCGCAGGAGTTCGTCGAGCGCTTTCTTCA
>JBAVOG010000237.1:0-3315 GCA_049691875.1 Burkholderiales bacterium
GGTGCCCGGTCGCCTTGACGACCACCGGCATCGAGAGCTCGACCCGCTCGTACGTCGTGAAGCGCTTCGTGCATTTGCGGCACGCGCGGCGGCGGCGGACGCTATCGCCGTCTTCCGACAGCCGCGAGTCGATGACCGCCGTGTCCTCGGCCTTGCAGAAAGGGCACTTCATCGGGCGGCGTACACCGGATACTTCTTGCAGAGCGCGCCGATCTCCTCGGCAACGCGCGCTGCGACGCTCGCATCGCCCGGCGCATCGAGCACCGTCGCAATCGCATTGGCAACCACCTCGGCCTGGATCTCGTCGAAGCCGCGCGTGGTCATCGCCGCGGTACCGATGCGAATGCCGCTCGTGACCGTGGGCTTTTCGGGGTCGTTCGGCACCGAATTCTTGTTCACCGTGAGATGCGCGCGACCGAGCAGGTCCTCGGCGCCCTTGCCCGTGATGCCCTTGCCGCGCAAGTCGACCAGGAACATGTGGCTCTCGGTCCGCCCGGACACGATCCGGTATCCGCGCTCGGCCAGCACCTTCGCCATCACGCGCGCGTTCGCGAGCACTTCCTCCTGGTAGCGCTTGAAATCCTTGCCCATGGCTTCTTTGAACGCCACCGCCTTCGCCGCGATGATGTGCATCAGCGGCCCGCCCTGAATGCCCGGAAACACCGCGGCGTTCACCGCCTTTCCATGCTCGGGCGCTGCAAGAATCATCCCGCCGCGCGGCCCGCGCAGCGTCTTGTGCGTCGTGCTGGTGACGAAATCGGCGATGCCGACCGGGCTCGGATAGAAGCCCGCCGCAATCAGCCCCGCGTAATGGGCGACGTCCGCCATGAAGAGTGCACCCACCGAATCGGCGATCCGGCGAAACGCCTTCCAGTCGATCGCCAGCGAATAAGCGGACGCTCCGGCTATGATGAGCTTGGGCTTGTGTCCCTTGGCGAGGTGCTCGACCTGATCGTAGTCGATCTCCTCGTTGGCGCCGAGCCCGTAGCCGAACGCCTGATAGAGCTTGCCCGAGACGTTGACCGATGCGCCATGCGTGAGATGGCCGCCGTGGGGAAGCGACATGCCGAGAATGACGTCGCCGGGCTTCAGCACTGCCGCGAAGACCGCCTGATTCGCCTGCGCGCCGGAATGCGGCTGGACGTTCGCGTATTCCGCGTGGAAAAGCTTCTTGGCGCGCTCGATCGCGAGCTCCTCGGCCACGTCCACGAACTCACAACCGCCGTAGTAGCGCTTGCCCGGATAGCCTTCCGCGTACTTGTTCGTCATCAGCGAGCCCTGCGCCGCGAGCACCGCGGGGCTGGCGTAGTTCTCCGATGCGACGAGCGAGACGAACGCTTCCTCGCGCGCGATCTCGCCCTGAATGGCTTTCCAGATCTCGGGGTCGACAGTGGCCAGCGAATCGTTGCTCAGGGACATGGACGCACGCCGCAAAAAAATCGCGCGTAGTCTACCATGTTGCACTGCACCGACCCGCGCGGCAGGAAGGGCGCCCGGTGCGCACCTTCAGCGTCCGCACGGATCGGCTGACGCCGGGCTCCGGACGGGGGAAGACTCGGCCGGGCCGGTGCAGGAGGGAGGTGTGTGCGGAACACCGACCCGGCCGAAGGGTCCTCCCCGGTCGAGAGCCGGGGGCGACTCGAATCGACTCCGCGTCAGCCCTGCTCTCGGGCGACGCTCGGTGCGCGCGCCGGCACCCCGGAGACTGCGGCGTCCGACGGATCCACGGAATCGCCCACCGATCCGGAGGCGAGCGCCATGACCACCAGGGCGACGACCACACTCACCACGACGCCCTGTACGACGGCCGCAACGACCAGCTTGCCGAGGTCGATCCAGACGCGGCCCTGGCGAAGCGGTTGTGATGCGATGTTCTGGCTCATTCTGACCTCTCAGATGCACATCCGTCGCGACGCCGCGCGGCGCTCGACGTTGCGCAATATCCGTCCCATTCCCGGAATCGCGCCGCACGCGGGGAGCACCGTCGCGCGGTGCGGCCGGCGCTTGCGCCGTGCAGCACCGTTCAGGCGCAGCGGTGGCGCGTCGCCCGGATCGATTTCCCTCATTGCGGCTCCCTGTGTTGCATGAATCTCTTGCTTCTCTCGTTCGTGACTTCCTGGTTGGATCGTCCGGTCCCTCGCCCCGAACCATGCGCCGGCGCGGGATGGACGATGCAGGTTCCATTCAACCGCATGGCACGGGCCGTCCAGAGGCATATACGGGCAGCTTAAGGATCAAATCTGGCAACATTCTGGCATTTGCACCCGGCGTGCCCGACGGCGAATCGGCTGCGCATGTGTCGCGCTATAGTGGTTTCCGTACAGTGGTTTCCGTACCGTGTTTTCCATCCAAACTTCGCCACCGTCAGGTGTTCCCTCATGAGCCGCCGCATCGCCATCGTCGAAGACGAACCCGCAATCCGTGAAAACTACGCCGACGTCCTGCGCCGGCAGGGGTACGACGTCCTCGCGTTCGCCGACCGCGCGCACGCAATGGAAAGCCTGCGCTCCCGGCTGCCGGACCTCGCGGTAATCGACATCGGCCTGGGCGACGAGATCGACGGCGGGTTTGCGCTCTGCCGCGATCTGCGCGCGATGTCGCCAACTCTTCCGATCATCTTCCTCACCGCGCGCGACAGCGACTTCGACGTCATTGCCGGTCTGCGGATGGGCGCGGACGACTATCTCACGAAGGACGTGAGCCTGCCGCATCTCCTTGCGCGCATCGCGGCACTTTTCCGCAGGGTGGAGATACTCAGCGCCCCGCCGGCAAGCGATGACGCGCTTGTGCGCGGTGCGCTCGCTCTCGACCTGAAGCGCATGACGGCACGCTGGCACGGCAACCCCGTGCCCCTCACGCTGACCGAGTTCTGGATGGTGCACGCCCTGGCCCGATACCCCGGGCACGTCAAGGACCGCGACAGCCTGATGCGCGAGGCGAATCTCGTCGTCGACGACAGCACGATCACTTCGCACGTCAAGCGCATCCGGCGCAAGTTCCAGGAAACCGATCCGGCGTTCGACGCGGTCGACACCGTCTACGGGATGGGTTATCGCTGGAAAGAACCGGGCACATGACCCGGCGTTTCGCCATCGGCATCCGCACCAAGCTGCTCGCCGCCTCGAGCGTCTTCCTGCTGATTCCGTGGCTCGGCTTCGAATACGTGAGTGAGCTGGAGCGTTTCCTGCGCGATCAGCAGATGCAGAAGCTTGCGGGCACCGCCGAAGCGGTGGCCACGGCCCTGCACGAGCGGCCGCTGCTGTTCGAGCGGCCTGGCGCGGACCTCGCTGCGGTCCGCGACACGCCTGCGGACAC
>JBAVOG010000238.1:0-3259 GCA_049691875.1 Burkholderiales bacterium
GGTCGAGCTCGAGCGTCTGGGTGTAGTCGATGGCGCCCGCTTTCGGCATCCCGAACAGGCCTTGCGCCTTGTAGTAGGCGCGGAAGGCGTCGATCTCCTCATCCGTGCGGCCCGTATTGCGGAGGTAGTCGACCGATGCCTCATCGACAGGAAAGAATCCCATGGTCGCGCCGTACTCGGGGGCCATGTTCGCGATGGTCGCGCGATCCGGGAGCGGCAAATGTGCGGCGCCATCGCCGAAGAACTCGACGAACTTCCCGACCACCTTGGCCGCGCGCAGCATCTCGGTGACGGTGAGCACGAGGTCGGTAGCGGTCACCCCCCAGCGCAGGTTCCCTCTCAGATTCACGCCCACGACATCGGGCGTGAGGATGTACACGGGCTGCCCGAGCATCCCGGCCTCTGCCTCGATTCCGCCGACCCCCCAGCCGACGACACCGAGTCCGTTGATCATCGTGGTGTGGCTGTCGGTCCCGACGACGGTGTCGGGATAGTAGACGTTGCCCTTGCGGTGCACGCCGCGCGCCAGATACTCCAGGTTCACCTGGTGCACGATGCCGATGCCCGGTGGCACCACCTTGAACGTGTCGAAGGCCTGCATGCCCCACTTCACGAACTGGTAACGCTCGGCATTGCGCTGGAATTCGAGCTTCATATTGAGGTCGAGGGCATTCTTCGTGCCGTAGTGGTCGATCTGCACCGAGTGGTCGACGACCAGATCGACGGGCACCAGCGGCTCGATGAGCTTGGGATTCTTGCCCATGCGTTGCGCGACGCCGCGCATCGCCGCGAGGTCCGCCAGCAACGGCACGCCGGTGAAATCCTGCAGCAGGATCCGCGCTACGACGAACGGGACCTCTTCGGTGCGGGGCGCCTTGGCTTTCCAGCCCGCGAGCTGGCGCACGTGCGCCTCGGTGATCTTCTTGCCATCGCAGTTCCGCAGCACTGACTCGAGCAGGATGCGAATCGAGACCGGCAGACGCGAGATCTTGCCGACTCCGGCCTTCTCGAGCGCCGGCAGCGAATACAGCTCGCCCTTGCGGCCCGGGGCGATATCGAACTGCTTCAGCGCGGTGAACGGGTTCTGGGGCATTTCCTAACTTCCCTTCTTGCCTTGTTTTGAATGTTTGTATTGCGCGAAATCCATGTTCCGGTACCCGCCCGTCGCGACGAAGTCCGCGAGCAGCATGAACTCACCCGGATCCTTGATCCGTCCCACGTGCTTCGCGACGGGTCTGCCGTCCAGGCCGTAGAACATGAAGGTCGGGGTTCCCTTGATCGGGATCGAACGGGCGTATTCCTTTTCCGTCCATTCCTTGCCATCGAAATCCGTGATCGTCAGCGCGCCGAGCGTATCGAGCGGCAGGAGAACGAAGCGCTCGCGGTAGTAGGCCTGCACGTCCTCGCGCGACAGGATGTTCGCCTTCATCCACTGGCAGGACGGGCAGTCCTCGAAGTGATACATGACCATGATGCCGTGCTTGCCGGCGCGCCTGGCATCCGCGAGTTCCGCGCGAAAGTCGCCGAGAAAGGGCTGGAAGAAATGGTCCATCGCATCGCGGGCGTGCGCGGGACCGCTGGCCATCACGAATAGGGCAATCAGGGCGAGGGCGCGCAGCGATCGGGCGAAAGCTTTCATGGCGCAGTGGATTCCGGTTCGGGGACGCAGGGAAACGTATCGATGCCGACCGGTATTCTACGGGCAGTGGAGACTGCGCGGTTGGCGGACTCGGTGGTCCGCTCGCGCCGCGGAGGGGGCTAGCTCTTCGGGTACGGGAGCTTCAGGCAGTGATAGGCTGCGCCGGATTCGCTGCGCTTTACGGACATGGCCGAAATCCCGCCCTTGCCGTCGCTCAGCGAGCGCACAAAGAACGGTTGACCCGACTCGGGGCTGAGCTGCACCCAGCCGCCATCGCCCGGAGACACTTGGGCCATGCCTGCCACGGCGCGGGCGAAGCCGTCCACCTCGACCAGGTCGGTGCGCGTTCCGCCGCCCTGGTCATGGGCGACTCCGATGTAAAGAATCGGAGGGGTCTTCGAGCCCTGATCCTCGGGCAACCGGCATTCCCAGGCTCCGGCCATGAACTGGACCGGTTCCTGCGCCATAAGGGGAGTCGTGGCGGCCGCCACGAGCGCCGCGATGACCGTTGCACTCTTCTTCATGTGGGTCTCCGTCCTTCGCCTGCCGCGCCCGGCGGCAATGCGCACAGTTTACTCCGGCCATGCATCTGTCATGGCGCCGGCGGTGTCATCAAGCGAAAAATGCCCTCTCCGCTTCGGGCGGGAGCGCCATTCCGGTGACGCGGGCCTTCTGCAGCAGCTCCCAGTAATAGCGGTAGCTCGCCCGATCGTGCAGCTCCCCCGCATGCTGGATGGGGCCCCAGTTCGCCGCACTGGCCGCGAGCAGGATGGCCACCGCGCTCTGCACTTCCGAGAGGTCCGGTTTCATCGCCGCCACGATCGGCTCGATCTGCGCGGGATGGATCGAGTACATACGCAGGAAGCCGAACTCGAGCCGGGCACGGCGGGCATCGGAATGAATCTGCGTCGCGTTCTTCAGGTCGAGCGTCACGCTGTGCGCCGGGACGATACCGTTGGCGAGCGCCGCGGCGACGAGATCCGCCTTGGCACGCACCAGCAGCGGGTGCTCGAACTGGCCCGGCGAGCGCATGGCCGATGCGGGAATCGCGCCGTGGTGACCGGAAACGAAGTCGAGCAGGCCGAAGTCGAGCGTCTGCATCCACGGTAGCGCGCCAATCTCGAAGGCTTCGCGCAGAGCGCCGTGCGTCTCGACGATGACGTGGATCGGCAATTCCCGCCGTACGCCGTGGTGGGCCGCCACCTGCTGGACGTGGATGATCGTTTCGGCGACCTGGGCAGCGGTCGTCGGCTTGGGAATGGTCACGTAGGCGAGCGTCTCCCCGGCGCCGCCGACCAGTATCTCGATATCGCGCCGGCAATGCGGGTGCGCCGGATCGTGAATGCGAACGCCGGCCCTGAGATGCCGGTTGGCCGGGCCGTTCAGGACGCGCACGATCATCTCGGCGTGCTCGGTCTCGCGGCCGGTCGGGGCGCCGTCTTCGCAATCGCAGGTGAGGTCGAAGATCGGCCCGAGTCGGTCCTGCAGCTCGAGCGCCTTGACGATCAGCTTCTCCGAGCCGGCATAGTGCTCGCAGGACGGAATCGCCGGGAAGGGTTTTTCACCCTTGAACAGCGCTACGCTCGGATGGGTGGCCACGTTTGAACTCGAGAGTGGGGG
>JBAVOG010000239.1:0-2335 GCA_049691875.1 Burkholderiales bacterium
CCGTGATGCGGCGTGCCGAGGAACACGAGCTTGCGTAATCGCTTCGGCCAGTCGTGGCCGGCAAGCGCGCCATAATGGCAGGCGCTGCGCGACACCAGCCCGCCCATGCTGTGCCCGATGATCACCAGCTCCTTCACCGTGGCCGGCCACTGCTCGAGCAGAACCTCGATCAGGCCAGCGAATGCCCGTCCGTTGGAGGAGACGTGAAGTCCCGCGTTGTAATGCAGATAGACCGGCGTGAAGCCCAGGTCGCGCGCAAGCGCCGCGCCATGGTCGTGCCCCTTCCGGTGCCATTGCAGATCACTCAAGCACAGGCCGTGCGCGAGTATGGCCACCCGGGCGCTTTCCCGCCCGAGCGTTTCGGCCAGAGCCTGTCGCGCGAGTCGCAGCGGTCGCCCGTTCCGACGCAGGCGCATGGGGATCGCGAGCGGGTTGCTGGTCGCCGCCAGATAGTCGCCCAGCACGCCATTCAGTGCGGCAAGAACGACCTCGCGCCCGCGCGAGGAGTTTGCCTCGTCGAGCATTGGCAGGAGTCGAGCAAGCACCGCATCGATGCCGCCGCCCACCACCCCGGTCGTCCCGCGGATGGTCCGGTAGACGAAGCCGGTGACTCCGCGCGTTCGTCCCGGGGCTTGCTTGCCCAGGACGCCCGCGAACCCGGCAATGTTCCCATGCATCGCTTCCACGAGATCGACCAATCCCGTCGTGGCATCGATCGCCAGCCGGCTGGCGCCGCGCAGGTCGGAGATGTGGTGCTTGAGTCGACCCATGAGAATCGTTGCGGCTCTTCCTGGCGCACGCTGTCGGGCGCGCCGCGGAGCGACGACATGCGACGGCGCTAGTCGACCCGCCGTCGAAGATCGAGCGTGTAGGGAAATTCGCTGTCCGGCGGTTCCGGTCGCACCTCCATGGTGGCGGGCGTGTGCCCGTGCACGGAAAACCGCGCGGCGCGCCGCGCCTCGGCCTCTTTCGCATCGACGGGACGCCGTTCGGCCGCGCTTCCGCCTTGATGTGTTCCGTGGTAAGTGCAGCCGCCGAGCGAGCGCCCGCTCCAGGTATCGACTGCGTCGAACACAAGCGGCAGGTGCGGAGCGATGGTCGGATGCCGCGAGGATGTCGGATTGCGCGCCTTGAAGCGCACGCCGGCGACGAATTCGCCGTGGACGCCCGTCGGATGCAGCGGCACCATTCTCCCATTGCACACGACGACGTGGCGATCGGCGGTCATGCCCCGCACCTTGACCTGCACGCGCTCGACGGATGAGTCGACGTAGCGGGACGTTCCGGATTGACCGACCTCCTCGCCGAGCACGTTCCACGGTTCGAGTGCGTGGCGCAGCTCGATCTGGATCCCGTCGTGCGTCACCGCGCCGAAGCGCGGGAAGCGAAGCTCGACGAACGGCGCGAGCCACGCGTCCTGATACGCGAAGCCGGCGCGTCGCAGGTCGCCCATCACGTCCTGAATATCGCGCGCGACGAAATGGGGAAGCATCCAGCGGTCGTGCAGTTGCGTTCCCCAGCGTACGAGGCGCTCCCGATACCGTGTCTTCCAGAACCTAGCGACGAGCGTGCGCAGGAGCAGCGCCACCGCGAGACTCATGTGCGGATGCGGCGGCATCTCGATCGCGCGCAATTCGACGAGCCCCAGCCGCCCCGTCGGCGAGTCGGGCGAGTAGAGCTTGTCGATGCAGAACTCCGACCGATGCGTGTTGCCCGTGATGTCGATCAGGAAATTGCGCAGCAGGCGATCCACCAGCCACGGTCGATACGATTCGGCTCCCGCCGGACATTCCGCGGCGAGCTGCTCCAGCGCGATTTCGAGCTCGTGCAGGTTGTCCTCGCGCGCTTCGTCGACGCGGGGCGCCTGGCTGGTCGCGCCGATGAACTGGCCCGAGAAGAGATACGAAAGCGATGGATGATGCTGCCAGTAGGTGATTAGGCTCGCGAGCAGATCCGGGCGGCGCAGGAAGGGGCTGTCGGCCGCAGTCGGACCGCCGAGCGTGAGGTGACTGCCGCCGCCGGTGCCCGTGTGCCGGCCGTCGTGCAGATACTTCCAGGCAGTCAATCCGGTGTGCTGCGCCTCGTCGTAGACCGTGCGAGTGACCTCCGTGAGTTCGTTCCAGCTTCCCGACGGCTGCACGTTCACCTCGATCACGCCGGGGTCTGGGGTGATCTGCAGACCGACCAGGCGCGGATCCGTCGGCGGCCCGTAGCCTTCGAGACGCACCGGCGCCGCGCACTCCGCTGCGGCCGCCTCGATCGCGGCCACGAGCGCGAGAAATGCCTCCGCGTGCGTGAGCGGCGGTAGAAAGACGCGCAGGCAGCCCTCGCGAAT
>JBAVOG010000240.1:0-4316 GCA_049691875.1 Burkholderiales bacterium
CAGTTACGCCGCTCGCACGGGCCGCCCCCAGAACGTCGGGGTGATCGGTGTCGCCGTCTTCCGCGAACATCGGCCGCCGCGTCCCGCCGCGGTAACCAGACCCAGCGAGAGCACCGAATCCCGCGCGCGCGATGACGCACAGGGTGAGCGGGAAGCCGGTGCAGCCGGAAACTCGGCCCCTTCGCCGGCGACCCCGCCGAGTGCCGAGGCGTCCGCCGACATGGCCAAGCGCGCAGCTCCGTATGCGCAACGCGAGGAGAAGCTGGGCACCGGGCACGGCGAACGCGAAACGTCCGTGGTCCGCTATACGAGCTTCCAGCGGGCGTCGGAGCAACCGAACCAGACCATCACGATCCAGTACGACAGCTATCGCAACCTCGTCGCGCGCGGCATCATCCCGAGCGTGCCGCGGGTCGGTACTCCGAATCCGTTCCCCAATGGCGGATTCGTGCCCGATCCCCGAGGTTAGGCCTGGAACGAGACGCCGTGACGCTCCAGGGCCCACCGGACGTGCTCCCGCACCAGCGCCGACGGGTGATCTGCGCGCGCTCGTAGCGCCGCGATCACCCGCTCGCCGCTCGGCGCGTTGCCGAGGCCGACGGCAAGATTGCGGAGCCAACGCTCGTAGCCGATGCGGTGAATGGCGCTCCCGGCGAGCCGCGCCTGAAACTCGCGCTCGGTCCAGGCGAATAAGTCGATGAGCGCGGCACAATCGAGGCCGTTGCGCACCCGGAAGTCCGGCTCGGTCGACACCTGTGCGTACCGGTTCCACGGGCAGACGAGCTGGCAGTCGTCGCACCCGTACACGCGGTTGCCGATGAGCGGACGCAGCGCCACCGGGATCGCGCCCTTGAGCTCGATGGTGAGATAGGAGATGCACCGCCGCGCGTCGAGCTGGTATGGGGCCACGATCGCGCCGGTCGGGCACACATCGATGCATTTGGCGCAGGCCCCACAGTGCTCGCTCACCGGCGCATCCGGAGGGAGCGGCAGGTCGGTGTAGATCTCGCCCAGAAAGAAGAACGAGCCCGCGTCGCGGGACAGCAGCAGCGTGTGCTTGCCACGCCAGCCGAGGCCGGCCTTGCGCGCGAGCTCGACCTCCATCACCGGTGCCGAATCGGTGAACACGCGATAGCCGAAGGCGCCGATCTCGGCGGCGACGCGGTCGGCGAGCTGTTGCAATCGGCCGCGCAGCACCTTGTGGTAATCGCGGCCGAGCGCATAGCGGGCGACAAATGCCCGCTCGCCATCCGCCATGACATGCCAGCTGTCGACCGCCTCGGGCAGGTAATCCATCCGGGCAGTTATCACCCGCACCGTGCCCGGCACGAGTTCCGCGGGACGAGCGCGCTTCGCGCCATGACGCGCCATATAATCGAGCTCGCCATGCCTTCCCGCTGCGAGCCACTCGAGGAGCCGCTGCTCTGCGGGGCCGAGATCCACGTCGGCGATCCCGACCGCCTGGAAGCCGAGCTCGCCGCCCCAGGTCTTGATCGTCGCAGCGAGCATCGCGAGGTCCCGCGGTGCGTCAGCCGCGTTTTTCGCAATCGGATTCATGCGCTCGATCTTACCGCCACCCCCGCCCCGCCTCGCCCTGCACCTTGCTGACGAGGCGGCCACGCTGGCATTGGGCGCACTGCTCGCGCCCGCGCTGCAACCCGGCATGTCGGTTCACCTCCGGGGGGAGCTCGGCGCGGGCAAAACGACCTTCGCCCGGGGACTCCTGCGGGCGCTCGGTTATGAGGGAAAAGTCAAAAGTCCGACCTACAGCCTGGTTGAACTTTATACTGTTTCGAGATTACACTTGTACCACTTTGATTTTTATCGATTCAATGATCCGAAAGCCTGGCAAGATTCGGGGTTCAGGGAGCATTTCAACGATGCATCCGTCTGCCTGGTGGAATGGCCAGAAAAAGCCGGTGCGGCGCTGCCGCGGCCGGACCTGCTCGTCACGCTCACGCCCGCGGTTAGCGGGCGGGAAGTGGCCCTCGAGGCCTACACGGAGGCCGGCCGCCAGTGCCTGACATCCGTCGCCGCTATCGTCTCGGTTCCCGGCTGGGCGCAGGCCTAGCCGCCGTACTGCTCGCGCTCGGACTTCCCCCCGCTGCCGCTGCGGACGGGCCGATGCGGGCGGTGCGCGTATGGCCATCCGGCGAATACACGCGCGTCACGCTCGAGATGAGCACCGAGCCGAAACATTCGGTGCTGCTCGTCAAGAACCCGCACCGGCTGGTCGTCGATCTCGAGAATCTGGACTACGACTCGCTGGTCAAGGAGGTTGCGGACAAGGTTCGGCCGGACGATCCGTTCGTCGGGAATATTCGCGTCGGACGCTTCAAGCCCGGCGTCATCCGGCTCGTCCTGGACCTCAAGACCGAAGCGAAGCCGCAGGTCTTTCTGCTCAAGCCGATCGGAGAGTACGGCTATCGGCTCGTGCTTGACGTCTACCCTGCGGTGCCGCGCGACCCGCTGCTCGCCTTGCTGCAGCAACGCGGCGCCGCGCAGACCGCCCCGGACCAGGCGGCCGCTTCGAATTCGCCCGAGGACTCGCCCCGGGTCGAGCCCTGGCCCCCCGACGAGAGGGGCAAGCGATCGCGCCGCGGGTTGGACAAGTCCCTCGCCCACCGGCTGGTCACGGTCGTGATCGACGCCGGACACGGCGGCGAGGATCCCGGCGCAAGAGGGCGCCGCGGCAGTCACGAGAAGGACGTGACGCTGTCCATCGCGCAACGGCTCCGCAAGCTCGTCGATGCCGAGCCGAACATGCGCGCCGTCATGACGCGCGACGCGGACTACTTCGTGCCCCTGCAGACGCGGGTCGAGAAAGCACGGCGCGTCAAGGCGGACCTGTTCGTCTCGATCCATGCCGATGCGTACATCCTGCCGCACGCGCGCGGCGCGTCCGTGTTCGCCCTTTCCGAGCGCGGCGCCACGAGCGCGGCCGCAAGCTGGCTTGCCAAGCGCGAGAACGAGGCCGACCTCATCGGCGGGGTGAACCTGGATGTCAAGGACCGCTACCTCGCCCAGACGCTTCTCGACCTCTCCCAAACCGCGACGATCAGCGACAGCCTGAAGCTGGGTCGAGTCGTGCTCGACGAGCTCGGCGACATCAACTCGCTGCACAAGGAGCACGTCGAACAGGCCGGATTTGCGGTGCTGAAATCGCCCGACGTTCCGTCGATCCTGGTCGAGACGGCGTTCATATCGAATCCCGACGAAGAGAAGAATCTGAACAACGGGGCGTACCAGGACAAGATCGCGCGCGCGCTTCTGGCCGGCATCAAGCGCTACTTCGCCGAGCATCCGCCCAGCCGCGGGACACTGGCCGCGGACGACGCCGACCACCGTCTTCCGCCGGCCGCCAGGCCGGCTGCCCGGAACTGACCGGCGCTATCCGGTTCGCGCGCCTTGCGCGCGGTGCCGGACGTATCCCACCGCGATCGGCGCCAGCGACAGTGCGATGATCCCGAAGATGACGATCGTGAGATTGCTCCTGACCCACGGCACATTGCCGAAGAAATATCCGGCATACACCAGCGAGAGCACCCACAGCAGCGCGGCGGCAACGGAGTAGGCGAGAAAGCGGGCGTAGGACATGCTGCCGACGCCCGCGACGAAGGGCGCGAACGTGCGCACGAGCGGCACGAACCGGGCGATGATGAGAGTCTTGCCGCCATGACGCTCGTAGAACTCGTGCGTCCGGTCCAGCGCATGGCGGTTGAACCAGCGCGAATGCTCCCAGCGAAACACGCGCGGCCCGATGTAGCGTCCCACCCAGTAGTTGACGTTGTCGCCGCACAGCGCCGCGCAGATGAGCGTGGCAGCGAGCAGCTCCACTTCCATGCCCGAAGTGGCCCAGAGCGTTCCGGACACGAACAGGAGCGAATCGCCCGGCAGGAATGGGGTGACCACAAGCCCCGTTTCGCAGAAGACGATCACGAAGAGAATCAGGTAGACCCACGTGCCGTACTGCTGCAGCAGCACAGCGAGGTGCCGGTCGAGATGCACGAGCAGGTCCCAGAACCAAAGCAGAATATCCATGAGCGGGCCGTTTCCGAGGAGCGCGTATTGTAGCTGGCCGCACCGGTATAATCGGCCTCGCGTCAAACGACGCGCTACGCGCAATGCCCGACGCACTACGCTCGATGCAAATGCCGGCCATTCGACTACTCCCGGATACCCTGATCAGCCAGATCGCCGCCGGCGAGGTCGTCGAGCGACCGGCGTCCGTGCTGAAGGAACTGCTGGAGAACAGCGTCGATGCCGGCGCGCGAGCGGTCGGCGTGACGCTTGCAAACGGCGGCACGCGCCAGATC
>JBAVOG010000241.1:0-1771 GCA_049691875.1 Burkholderiales bacterium
AGGTGTACCTCTACGACGCGCATCCCGAGTCGACACTGCGCGGCGCCGAGCCCGGGGCGATCATCGCGCGCCGCAAGGGGGCGATTGTGCGCGCGACGATCGACGGCGCCGTCTGGATCGGCCATGCGAAGCCGAAGGATCCGCTGCCGGCGCCGTTCAAGCTTCCTGCCACGCTCGCGCTCGCGGACTTGCTCGAGGGCGTTCCCGAATCCGATCCCGGCGTCCTGCCGGCCAGGCGGACCGACACGTGGCAGGACATCGCCTACGAGGAGGTGGACGCGGTCGGTTACCTGCACTTCGATTTCTACAACGGCGCGATGTCGACCGATCAGTGCCTGCGACTGCGCGAGGCGTTCCGTGCCGCCGCGCAGCGTCCGACGCGGGTCATCGTGCTCATGGGCGGACCCGACTTCTGGTCGAACGGCATCCACCTGAACCACATCGAGGCGGCGCCGAGCCCCGCCGATGAATCGTGGCGGAACATCAATGCCATGGACGATCTGTGCCGGGCGATCCTCGAGTGCACCACGCACCTGACGATCGCCGCGATGCAGGGCAATGCCGGCGCGGGTGGCGTCTTTCTCGCGTTGGCCGCCGATCGCGTGTGGGCGCGACGCGGGGTGATCCTCAACCCGCACTACAAGGGCATGGGAAACCTCTACGGGTCGGAGTACTGGACCTATTTGCTGCCGCGGCGGGTCGGCGCGGAACGCGCGCGCGAGCTGACGCAGCGCAGATTGCCGATCGGCGCGCCACAGGCGGCGGCACTCGGCTTGATCGACGAATGCTTTGGCGCGAATGCCAGCCAATTCGCCGCCGAGGTGCGGGAGCGCGCCCGAGCGCTCGTGAACGGCATCGGTGCGCGACTCGACGAAAAGCGCGCGCGCCGGACACGGGACGAGCACGCCAAGCCGCTCGCGCAGTACCGGGCCGAGGAGCTCGAGCGCATGCAGCTCAACTTCTATGGCTTCGACCCGAGCTATCACGTTGCGCGCTATCACTTCGTGCACCGGCTTCCGCACGCATGGACGCCGTTGCATCTTGCCCGCCACCGGCGCACCGCGTGGCGCCGGCGCGGCGCGGTCGCGGTCCAAGACGGCGCGCAGTAGGGAGGTTGTGTGGAGACGTTTCCGGAAAGCCTGCCAGCCCTCGTAGCGCTGGCGCTCGTGCTTGCCGGCTGGAGCGCCATCCGGCAGTTCTCGCCCCGGCTCGATGTCTGGGGCGATGGCAAGGAGCTCGCTTTCGGCGTCGGGATGGTTGCCAGCGTCCTGGCGACCTTTCTCGCGGCGCTCGCCATCCGCCGCTTGGCGGATGGCTTCGTCGGTGTTTCCGCGCGTGGCGCCCTTTCGGCGCCCGCGACGGCTGGCGCCCGCGGAGAAGACGGAAATGGCGTTTGACGTGCGTCAAGCTGCCCGGTTGCCGCAGGAACTATGGTTCGCGAGATGCTTGGCGCGTTTAGCGGAGCGGATGCGATGACAGGCAGAACGGATCGGGTTCTCGTGCTCGGCATCGGCAACACGCTGCTGAGCGACGAAGGCGCTGGCGTTCACGCGGTCCGGCAACTGCAGGTCGCCGCGGGAAGTGGCTCCGGAATCGATTACCTCGACGGCGGCACGCTTTCTTTCACGCTCGCCGGGCCGATCGAGGAGACCGACGCGGTCGTGGTGATCGACGCGGCCGATTTCGGCGCGGAAGCGGGCGCGGTGCGGGTGTTCGAGGGCGCAGCGATGGACGACTTCGTCGGGGCGGCGCGCAAGCGCAGCGTTCACGA
>JBAVOG010000242.1:0-10593 GCA_049691875.1 Burkholderiales bacterium
AGCTGCTTGCACGGATAGGTGATGTTCAGGCCGGCAAAGCCCATCACGCGGGCGGCGCGCACCAGGTCGGGCAGCATCTCCACGCCGACGCCAGCGGCGTCGAGGTCCACGAGCTGATAGTGCACCCGCAGGCCATGATACCGGCCCTCTTCCTCGTGCAGCGCGGGGGCGAGCGAGCGCCCGATGCCCGCGCCGATCAGGCCGAGGAGCACCTTCTTGGCATGGCCGATCGGGCCCGTCATGTGCTGATCGCCACTATCTCCGGCGGGCCACGCAGGCACACCGGAGATCAAGCGCTCGCGCCGAGCCGCCGCACCATCGCCTCGACCGCCACCCGGTATCCATCCGGCCCGAGACCCATGATGACAGCGGTCGCCGCGCTGGAAATCAGCGAGTCGTGGTAGATCGCTTCGCGGCGATGGACGTTCGTGATGTGCAGCTCGAAGATCGGTCCGGGGAACATTTTCAGGGCGTCGAGGATGGGGATCGACCGGAAGGTCAGGCCGGCGGGGTTGATGACGATACCCGCGCCGCCGTCGATCGCCTCGTGGATCCAGTCGACGATCTGGTGCTCGGCGTTCGACTGCCGGAACTCGAGCGGGCGGCCGGCTGCGGCCTGGCGGCAAATCACTTCGACCTCGGCCAGCGTCGTCGTCCCGTAGATCTCGGGCTCACGCTTGCCGAGCCGGTTCAGATTCGGCCCGTTGAGTACATATATCGGTTTGATCATCGCAATCCTTCGTTGAAAGCGAGAAGCCTCAGCCCTTGTAACCCATCAGCCGAGGCAAGAAAAGCACCAGATCCGGGACGAAGGTGATCATTGCCAATGCCCCGATCATGACGACGAGAAACGGCGTCACCTCGCGCGCGATATCCCGAAACGGCTGATCCGCGATCTTGACCATCATGAAGAGCAGTAGCCCGTACGGCGGCGTGGCCAGGCCGATCATGATGTTCACCACCGCGACCACCCCGAAATGCACCGGGTCGATGCCCAGCGCCGCCGCCGTCGGAAGCAAGACCGGAACGATGACCAGCAGGATCGTGGTTCCTTCGAGGAAGCAGCCGAGGATCAAGAGCATGACGTTCACGAACACCAGGAAGGCGATCGGCGAAAGGTCGTACGCCTTCAGCATGGTGCTGAGCGTCCTGGGAATGTTCTCCACCGTGACGACATAATTGAAGACCATCGCCCCGGCGATCAGGATGCCGATCGACGACGCGATCTTCCCGGTGTTCAGCAGTGACCGGTAGACATCCCTCAGACTGACGGTGCGATAGAGAAACGCGGAAACCAGCAGCGCATACATGGCGGCGAGCGCGGCGGCTTCCGTTGGCGTGGTAATCCCGGAGTAGATGCTGCCGAGGAGGATCACGGGCAACATCAGCGCCGGAAATGCGTCCCGGGTCACGGCGGGCAGCTCGCGGAGCGGCACGGCTTTCTCGATCGGGAAGTTTCTTCGCCGGGCGAGATATGAGATGAGCGCCATCTGCACGGCGCCAAGGAGCAGGCCCGGCACGACGCCGCCGATGAACAGGTAGCCAACGGACGTATCGGAAACCAGGGCGTACAGCACCATCGGGATCGAGGGCGGGATGATGGGCCCGATTACCGCGCCCGCCGCGGACACGGCGGCCGCAAAGCTCGGTGGGTATTTGTCGTCCTGCGTCATCATTTTCTGCATCAGACCACCGGTGGCAGCCACGTCCGCCAGTGCCGAGCCCGACATCCCCGAGAGAATGATGCTCTGCACGACGTTTACGTGCGCAAGTCCGCCGCGGAAGCGCCCGACGAGTGCGTTGCAGAAGCGCAGCAGCCGATCCATGATGCTGCCGGAGGTCATGAACTCTGCGGCGAGTATGAACAGCGGAATCGCCAGCAGGACGAAACTGTTGTACATGCCGTTGCTGAGCTGCTCGGCGGCAGTGCCCGCATCAAGGCCGGCGAGGAAAAGATAGAGAATCGACCCGCCGATCATCGCGTGGCCAATCGGCAGGCCCAGCAGACTGAGAGCGACGATCGCCAGCAGGGTCAGCGAGAACGGGCTCGCGAGATTCATGTCCCAGGTTCACTTCCGCGCAGCAGGCGGTACAGTGCCCGGATGTAGCGGACGATTACTGCGACAAGGAAAAACACGTAGATCGAGAACAGAATGTCCAAGCGGATATGAAGGTAGGAGCTTCGCTCGACCTTCATGAAGCTGACGTATTTGATCGTGGCCGGAAGCGAGGCAGCATACAGAATCACTATCGAGACCGCGGCGATGATTCCCATGCCCCGGCGTGTCCGCGGGCCAACTGATCCGGACAGCAGATCGATGCAGATTTCATCGCCTTCCCGTGCAACGAAGGCGGTGCCCCAGAGCACCAGCCAGAGCCATCCCACCACGGACAGCTCGGAGGTCCAGCCGATCGGAAAATTGAAAAAATAGCGGAATACGATCTGCAAGACGAAGGCGGCGAACACCACGCCCATCATGGCCGCAAGCACATTCTCTGCGCGGCGCCGAAGCCAGGCTCCGGCTGTCCGAAAGGACGCTTTCATGGGTTTCCCGCGAACAAAGGCCATGCATGCCACCGGCTGCGGAAGCGACCGGCGGACATGCTGGAACTACCGGTGCTACTTCATGGCGTTGATCTTATCGAGCAGGCCCGTCGGCCAGCTCTTTGCTTCGTCCGAGGCCAGGTATACCTTCTGCGCATACCCGCGGAAAGCTTCGATGTCCGGGGTATAGATCTCCAGGCCCTGTTGCTTGAAGTCAGCGGCAAGCCCCGCCTCGCGCTTGAGGTGCTCGCCGATGCTCCACTGCAGCTCCTTGTCGACCGAGGCCTGGAATTCCTTCTGCTTGGCCGGCGGCATGCTCTTCCAGGCCTTCTGGTTCATTGTCAGCAGGTCATAGCCGATCAGGTGCGAGGTAAGTACGATCTGCGACATGACCTCGTAGAATTTCATGGCCTGGACGTTGGGCAGCGGATTGTCCTGGCCATCGACCGCGCCCGTCTGCAGCGCCGTATAAGTTTCTGCGAAAGCCACTGGCGTCGGGTTCGCACCGAGCGATCGTCCCAGCAGCTGCCAGGCGTCGCCAGGGGGCATCCTGAGCTTGATGCCGGCCATATCGGCGGGTGTGTTGATCTTCTTCTTCGGCTTGAGGCCGACCTGGCGAGTGCCGAAGAACGTCGGGCCGAGGATCTTCACCTTGAGCTGGTCTTCGGCCATCTTCTTCATCTGCTCGCCCAGCTCCCCCGACCAGAACGCCATCAGATGGTTCGCATCGCGGAACAAATATGCCGAGGTCAGAATGGAAAACGCCGGCATCTGCTTGGAAATGTCCTGCGGCGCGACGTTGCCTATTTCCAGATTGTCCCGCTGCAGCGCCACCAGCTCGGTGCCTTGCTTGAACAAGGTCGCGTTGAAGTACGGCTCAATCTTGTAGTCGCCTTCAACGTCCTTGGCCAATCGGTGGACCATTTCGGCGCGGATGTCCTTGTCGGAGAATACGGCTGCAAAGCGCAGAGTGGACTTGGCCTGCGCCCAGACGGGCAAGGCATGCGAAGCTGCGAGCGCTGCACCTGCCTTGAGCGCCGTGCGGCGGTTGATGGTGAATTGCATGCGTGCCTCCTCTTATGAAGTGTGTTGCTGGAAATCCATCAGGTAGCTGAGGATCATCTCGGCCACGACGTCGCGGCGACGCGCCACGTCGCCCTTGGAGCCCATCTCCCGCTGAAAGATGGCGCCGAAGGTGTAGCGGTTGGTCACGTTGAACATGCCGAGCGCAGCTATCGCCTTGTGAATCTCGACCGGATCCACGTGGGGACGGAAGCAACCGTCCGCCTGCCCCCGCGCAATAACGCGCGAAAGCCGGTCGATGATCGGCCGGTTGAGGGTTCGCATCGCTTTCGACTTGCTCAAGTGACGGCCCTTCGCCTGGTTTTCGGCCACCACGATTCGCACGAACCCTTCATGCTTCACGTAGTAATCGAAGCTGAACTCGACGATACGGCGAATGGCGCTGACCGGCGCGAGATGCTCGAGGTCGAGCTCCGCTTCGGCCTCGCGGATCTCCGCATACACGTGCTCGAGCACGGCGATGTAGAGCTTTTCCTTGCCGCCGAAGTAATAGTTGATCAGCGCCCGGGTCGTGTGCGTGCGCGCGGCGATGGCATCCATGCTCGCGCCCTTGAACCCGCGTGCCGCGAACTCGTCGATGGCAGCCGCGACGATGCTCGCCCGGTTCGCTTCCGGAGCCTTGGGCTTGCGCATGGCAGCATTGCGCGCCTTCCCCTGGCCCCGTACGTCCCCTCTTGGAATTAACGACATTGCAAGTTAAATTTAACACTTTCGCCAATTGCAGACAACGCGGCGTTCTTGATGCGCCGCACAAACCGGGAGCGCGAATGACGATCAAAGAGGGCAACCCGGATCCCGTCAATCCTCTCGGGATGGACGGCATCGAATTCATCGAGTACACGACTTCTCAGTCCCAGGCGTTCGGCGCCTTGCTGCAGTCGATGGGCTTCGCCGCCGTCGCGCGCCACCGCTCGCGCGAAGTGATGCTTTACCGCCAGGGGACGATGAACCTGATCGTCAACTCGCAGTCCGCGATCGATCCGACACCCGCGGTCGCGGCCATCGCGCTGCGCGTGCGCGATGCGGGCCACGCCTTCCAGCGCTCGCTCGACCTCGGCGCATGGGAAATGCCCTCGCGCGCGGCCGCGATGGAATTGCACATTCCGGGGATCCGCGGCGTGGGCGAGAGCCTCATCTACTTCGTCGACCGGTACAAGGACTTCTCCATCTACGACGTCGACTTCGTGCCGCTTGCGGGCACGCAGTCCGACCCGCCGGCGCTTGCTGGCCTGCACTGGTTTGGCGTGGTTCAAGCCATCCTCGCCGATCGCACGCTGGACTGGCTCGACTTCTACCAGACGCTTTTCGGCTTCACCGTGCTGCCGCGCGGGCAGTACTTCGGCGTCTTGCCCAAGGGCACGCTGCTCGAGAGTCCCTGCCACAAGTTCTATCTGCAGCTCATCGAGCCGCCGCCTGGCTCTGAGGACATCCACTGGGAAGAGGGCCTGATCCGCGTGGGCCTCGGCGCGCCCGATGTGCCCGCCGCGACGCGCGCGCTCGCGGAGCGCGGCATCGTCTTCATCGACCGCGGATCGGTGCAGCCGAGCGACAAGGGAGCACTGACGCAGGGCTACCTGGGAGGCGTGACCTTCGAGCTCGTGGTGTCACACCTGAAGCCATGAACCTCGACCATTTCGGGATGGACACCATCACCCTGGCGGGGCCGCTGGAGGCCAAGCTGGAGGCAATCAAGGGCGCAGGGTTCACGCAGGTCATGCTCAACGCCACGGACATCGTCGGGCATCCCAACGGGGATGAAGCCGCGGTCGCGGCAGTGCGTGCGAGCGGGCTAAGCGTCACCGGCTTTCAGGTGCTACGGGACTTCGAAGGCCTCTCGGGGCACCTGCATGCCTACAAGGTGGACGTCGCCAAGGCCATGCTCTCGATGTGCCAGGCGCTCGGCTCGAAGTTGCTTCTCGCATGCTCCTCCAGCTCCGCCCACGCGCGCGGCGACCCCGCCATCCTCATCAGGGATCTCCAGAAGCTCGCCACCCTCGCCGTTCAGCTGGGCATCAAGGTCGCCTACGAAGCGCTCTCCTGGGGTCGGTACGTCAACCAGGTGATCCAGTCTTGGGATCTGATCGAGAAGGCCGACCGCGCGAACCTCGGCCTCGCGCTGGACTCCTTCCACATCCTCGCGCACAAGACGGACCTGGGCGTGCTCGAGGATATCGATCTCGCCAAAGTGTTCCTGGTACAGCTCTCCGATTTCATGTGGCAGGAGACACGCACGCCGGACGAGCGCATCGAGACCGCGCGGCACTACCGCGTTTTTCCGGGTGAAGGCGTCCACAGCGATGAAGTCTCGGACATGATCCGCCGCCTCGACGCACTGGGCTATCGCGGCGACTACAGCTTCGAAGTTTTCAACGACGACTATCGCCAGCTCCCGCTGCCAATGGTTGCGGAGCGAGCGCGCCGATCCGTGAAGTGGATCGCCGGCCTGGTATCGCGGCGCAGCCTGCCCGCGCGGCGCCTCACGCGAGCTTAAATGCTTGATTTGATGTGGCGCGCCCGGCAGGATTTGAACCCACGATCCCCTGGTTCGTAGCCAGGGGCTCGGAACGAAAGGTTGAAGCTTAGTATGCCGCCACCGATGAAGGCGGCGGCGCGAACTACTTCTTCATCTCGTCCTTCTTCATCGCAGCATCCTTGCTCATGTCGTCCTTCTTCATCGCATCCTTGCTCATGCTGTCCTTCTTCATCTCATCCTTCTGCATCGCGTCCTTCTTCATTCCGTCCTTGCTGGTACCGTCCTTGACCATGCCGTCTTTCTTCATCTCATCGGCGAAGACGGAAGCAGCGGAGACAGCGAAAAGGGCGGCGAACAGTACGGCTACGAAATTGCGCATGGTAGGGCTCCTTTGAGGAATTCGACGAGGTCCGGGCAGCCGAGTGCCGACTGCTCACCACAAGTACGCCAGGGCGCAGGATCCGGATTCAGGAACCGCTGAACCAGTTGTAGCCCTGATCCTCCCAGTAGCCGCCGGGGTAGTCGTTCGTGACGAACAACTCCATGATGTGCTTGGGATTCTTGAACCCGAGCTTGGTCGGGATGCGCAGCTTCATCGGGAAGCCGAATTCGGCGGGCAGGAGGTGGTCGGCGAATCGGAAGGTCAGCAAAGTCTGCGGGTGCAGCGCCGTCGGCATGTCGATGCTGCTGTAGTACTTGTCGGCGCACCTGAACCCGACGTACTTCGCGGTCAGGTCGGCGCCGATGCGCTCCAGGAACGTCCGGAACGTCACGCCGCTCCACTTGCCGATCGCACTCCAGCCCTCCACGCAGATGTGGCGGGTGATCTGCGAGGTCTGCGGCAACGCGTAGAGCTCGGGCAGCGTCCAGGGCTTCTTGTCGCGGACGAGTCCGCCGAGCGCGAGCTTGTACGACTCGCCATCCACGTGCACGACCTCGTTCATCCCGTAGTACGCGTTGAACGGGAACGGCATGGTGATCGCGCTCTCGGGGTACTCGGGCGCGAGCTTGTTCGGGTTGAAGAGCCAGGCCTGCGCGCGGTCGTTCCAGCGCGACATGCCCAGCAGCACCTTCTGCACGCTATCCGCCTCGGTGACGTTGCAGCCAGTCAGGAGCGCCAGTGCGCCCAGCGAAAGGCTCTGCTTCAGGAAGAGACGCCGCTCGAGCCGGGCGATTCTCGGCGACGCGTGCGCGTCCAGGCTCGTCGCCATCGTGTACAGGCGCTTCGTTCTCATGGCGTCCTCCGCAGTCGGCCGGTGAACATCGTGGGCAATGTGCGCGGCACCAGCGCCACCATGATGACGTGGACGACGACTATGAATGCCATCACGACCATGGCGAGGAAGTGCACGATGCGCGCGCCCTCATAGCCGCCGAACAGTGCCGCCAGCTCCTGGAACTGAACCGGCTTCCAGATGGAAAGCCCCGAGAGGACCAGCACCACGAGTGCCAGGATGATGGCGATGTACGCCGCCTTCTGGGCGGCGTTGTAGACGGCGAGGTCCTCGTGGGCGAGCCGGCCGCGCAGCGCCGCTCCGACGTCGTGCAGAACTGCGGAGGGGGACACCGGCAGGAGCCTCTTTGCGAAATGTCGGGCCGCCAGCCCGTAGGCCACATAGACCAGCCCGTTGATCACCAGGAGCCACATTGCTGCGAAGTGCCATTGCAGCGCCCCGCCCAGCCATCCGCCCAGAGTGAGATCCCGGGGGAACCGGAAATCCCAGATCGGCGCCGCATTGTAGATGCGCCATCCGCTGGTGATCATCACCAGCACTGCGAGAGCGTTGATCCAGTGGGTGATGCGCACCACCAGCGGATGAACGTGTACCGTGGACACCTCGGCGACAGCTTCGGATGCCATGATCTTCTCCTGACTGCGTACGCAGGAATGCGCGCCGCAAGCCACTTTACGCCGTTCGGTGCTCCCCGGATGCAGTTCCCGTGGAGGACCTGGAGAAACAAAGTGTTGACGGCCTGCGCCGCTCATCTCATGCTGGCCGCCGCGTGGCTGCCTGCGCGATCGCCAAAGGAGGACATACCCATGACAACGAAATCCCTGTCCGGCATTACCGCGACGCTCCTCGTCGCCTTCGCCGCATTCGGCTGCGCACACGATATGTCCGGGATGGCCGGTCCAGGCTGGAACACGCTGTTCGACGGCAAGAACATCGACCAGTGGCACCAGGTCGGCGATGTGACCTGGAGAATCGAGGACGGAGCGGTGGTCGCCGACAAGAAGACCGGCAAGAACAACGGATTCCTGGTGACCAACCGGTCCTACCAGGACTTCGAGCTGCATGCCGAGTTCTGGGTGAGTCACGATGCGAACAGCGGCATCTACATGCGCTGCCAGAGCGCCACGGCGCTCACGGACAAGACCTGCTACGAGGCGAACATCTTCGACGAGCGAAAGGACCCGACTTTCGGCACGGGCGCGCTCGTGCACATCGCCAAGGTGGTGCCGATGCCCAAGGCCGGCGGAAAGTGGAATACCTACGACATCACGGTCAAGGGCACGCACATCGTGCTTGTCCTGAACGGCGTCAAGACCGTCGATGTCGAGAGCGACCTGCTCAAGAGCGGTCCGATCGGACTGCAGTACGCGGCGGGCGTCGTGAAGTTCCGCAACGTGCGGATCAAGGAGCTCTAGCCGGCGCTTCCGCCGCGTAGCGCACGCTCGAGCCTCGCGATGCCGTCGGCGAGGCGCGCCTCGCTCGCCGCAAAGCACCAGCGCACAAAGCCTTCCCCCTCCGGTCCGAAGGCCGAGCCCGGCGCGAGACCGAGCCCGTGGTCGCGAACCAGCCGCTTGCAGAAGTCGAGGCTGTCCGTGACGCCCCGGACGCGGAAGAAGGCGTACATTGCGCCCGGCGGCGCAGCCGCCTCGACACCCGGGATATTCTGCAGGCGCGGAACGAGGAAATCGCGCGCACGACGATAACGCTCCAGCGTGCGAGCAACGATCGGCTCGCCTTCGCGTATCGCTGCAATGCCCGCGCGCTGCACGAACACCGGCGAGCAGCACGTGTTGTACTCGATGAGCTTGCCGATGTCGGGCAAGGTCGCACGCGGCGCCATGATCCAGCCGAGACGCCAGCCGGTCATCAGCCACGACTTCGAGAAGGTGTTGGCGCAGACCAGCCGGTCCTCCGACGTCGAGATGTCGAGGAACGAGGGTGCGGGCCCGCCAGACTCGCCTGCGTAGTACAACCGCTCGTAGGCGTCGTCGGCCAGGATCCAGATGCCGTGCCGTCTGCAGTGCTCGAGTATCGTGCGCAATGCCCGCGGGTCGAGGGTCCACCCGGTCGGATTGTTCGGTGAGTTGATGTAGACGGCACGGGTCTCCGGCGTCAGCGCGTCGATCAGGTGATCGAGATCGAGCTGCCATCCCGACGCGTCGAATGCGAGCGGCACCTTGACGACGTTCGCGCCGAGAATTCTGGGGATCTCCTGCAGATTGGGCCACACCGGCGTGACCACGACGACCCGATCGCCCGGCCCGACGAGCGCCTGGGTGAGGAGCATGAGCGCGGACATTCCGGAATTGGTGACCGCGATCTCGTCCACCGCGGTCGGGCGGCGCAGGCGTGTCACGTAGGCGGCGATCGTCTCGCGCAGCTCCGGAATGCCCAGGTTGTGCGTGTAGAAGGTCTCGCCGGCTTCCAGGGATGCGGCGGCGGCCCGTCGGATGGACTCGGGTGTCACCTCGTCTGGCTCGCCGAACCAGAACGCGGTGACATCCGCGCGTCCGATCCCGGCGTTCGCCACCTCCCGTATCCGGGACGCGATCAGGGCTTGCACGCCCGGCCGCGCGGTAAGCGACGGATGAGGCGTGTTCACCGGGCTCCGGGAGGCGTTGGCGTCGACGTCACTTGCTGGAGCTCTGCTCCAGCGCGCGCAGCTTGAAGCGCTGGATCTTGCCGGTGGCGGTCTTCGGAAGCTCGGGAACAAATTCGACCCAGCGCGGATACTTGTACGGTGCGAGGCGATCCTTGACATGCTGCTTCAGGGATTCGCCAAGCGCTGCCGAAGGTTTGACGCCCTGCTTGGCAACGACGAACGCCTTGGGCTTGATGAGGGACTGCTCGTCCGGCACGCCGATGACGGCTGCCTCGAGCACGTCCGCATGCGTGAGCAGCGCCGCCTCCACCTCGAAGGGCGACACGTAGATGCCGCTCACCTTGAGCATGTCGTCGGTGCGCCCGCCGTACGTGTAGTACCCGTCCGCGTCGGCAGTGTATTTGTCGCCGCTGCGCGTCCATTCGCCCATGAACGTTTCGCGCGATTTCGCGCGGTTGTTCCAGTACATCGCGGCGGCAGTGGGTCCCGCGATCTGCAACTCGCCGAGCTCGCCCGGCTGCGCGGGCGCGCCGCTCTCGTCGATGAGGCGGACCTCGTAGCCGGGCACCGGTTTGCCGGTCGTACCGTACCGGACCTCCCCGGGACGGTTGGAAAGGAAGATATGGAGCATCTCGGTCGATCCGATACCGTCGAG
>JBAVOG010000243.1:0-2708 GCA_049691875.1 Burkholderiales bacterium
CCTTGATGCCGCGCACCGCCTGCCGGGTGCGCGCCTCGTTCTCGATCAACGCGAAGCGCACGTGCGTGTCGCCGTATTCCCCGAACCCGATCCCCGGCGATACCGCAACCTTGGCTTCCTCGAGAACCTTCTTGGCGAACTCGAGCGAGCCCATCGCCTGATAAGCCTCGGGAATGCGCGCCCAGATGTACATCGAGGCCTTGGGAATGTCGACCATCCAGCCGGCTTCGTGCAGCCCCCTCGCGAGCACGTCGCGGCGCTTCTGGTACTTGAGGCGGATCTCGTTCAGGCAGTCCTGCGGGCCTTCGAGCGCGACGATCGACGCGACCTGAACGGGCGTGAACGTGCCGTAATCGTGGTAGCTCTTGATGCGCGCGAGCGCGGACACGAGCTCGCGGTTGCCGACCATGTACCCGATCCGCCAGCCGGCCATGTTGTAGCTCTTGGACATCGTGAAGAACTCGACCGCGACGTCACGCGCACCCGGCACCTGCATGATCGAGGGCGCCCGGTAGCCGTCGAAGACGATGTCGGCATAGGCGAGGTCGTGAACGACGAAGATCCCGTGCAGCTTCGCGAGCGCCACGATGCGCTCGAAGAAATCGAGCTCCACGCACTGCGCGGTCGGGTTGCTCGGAAAGTTGATGATCAGCATCTTTGGCTTCGGGAACGACTCGCGGATGGCTCGCTCGAGCTCCTCGAAGAAGTCGACGTCCGGCGTCATGCGCACGTGCCGGATGTCAGCGCCCGCGATGACCGGGCCGTAGATGTGGATCGGGTAGCTCGGATTGGGCACGAGCACGACATCGCCGCGGTCGAGCGTCGCGAGCGCCAGGTGCGCGATGCCCTCCTTCGAGCCGATCGTGACGATCGCTTCGCTCTCCGGATCGAAGGCGACGCCGTAGCGACGCTCGTACCAGGCGCAGATCGCGCGGCGCAGACGCGGGATGCCCTTGGACACCGAGTAGCCGTGCGTGTCGGGCCGTCGCACGGACTCGATGAGCTTTTCGACGATATGTGGCGGCGTCGGTCCGTCCGGATTGCCCATGCTCATGTCGATGATGTCCTCGCCGCGCCGGCGCGCGGCCATCTTCAACTCGCCCGTGATGTTGAAGACGTACTGCGGAAGCCGCTTGATGCGCGCAAATTCTGTCATGACGTGGCTGTAACCCGTTCGTGTGCGCCCGGACCGGAGATGGTGTGGCGCAAAAGACCTATACTGTAACGTTTCCAACTGCTTACGGCAATTTGACTCAGTCGTGAAGCTGCACCTTGCCGAAAAGACCGGACAAAATGCCTGCACCGGCCACGGGCCCGGTTACGTGGCGATCAATGATCAACGCCACCGGCAGAGCCTCGTGGTGCTGCCCGATCGCCTGATCACCGACTGGCCGGTCTCCCGGTTCGAGGCCCTGGCGGCCGTTCACTTCGAACCCCTGGCGGACCTCGGCCTGGAGATCCTGCTGCTGGGAACGGGCGCGCGGATCCGCTTTCCGCGCCCCGAGGTGCTCCGGCCGCTCATCGACGCGGGGATCGGCGTCGAAGTGATGGACGTGCCCGCCGCCTGCCGAACCTACAACATTCTCATGGCGGAGGCCCGCAAGGTCGGTGCGGCGCTCTTGATCGAGTGATGGATCGGCGCGGATGAACGCTCCGGCGTCCCGCAGCCTGGCGGTCGGCGTCCTCCTGGTCCTCGCGATCGGCTGGTTCGCCACGCTCGATGTCCGCCCGCTCGTGCGCGCGGACGAGTCCCGCTACGCGGAGATCTCGCGCGAGATGGTCGCGAGCGGCGACTGGGTGACCCCGCGCCTGAACGGCTTCAAGTATTTCGAGAAGCCGCCGCTCCAGTACTGGACGACTGCGCTCGCGTTCGAAGCATTCGGACTGAGCGAATGGACCGCGCGGCTGTGGACGGCGCTGACCGGATTCCTGGCCATCCTCGCCACTTGGTACTTCGGCAACCGGTTGCGCGGTCCGCCGGTCGGACTCCTTGCCGCGGCAGTCCTCGCGAGCGCACAGCTCTTCGCCGCGCTCGGGCACTTCAATACGCTGGACATGGGCGTGGCGGCGTTCCTCGCGATCGCCGTCTTTGCGTTCGTGCTGGCGCAGCTCGATACCGCGTCTGCCACCGCGCGGCGCGGGTGGATGCTCGTCGCCTGGGCGGCAGCCGCGCTCGCCACGCTTTCGAAAGGCCTGATCGGCCCGGCCCTGCCTGCGGCTGCGCTGATCCTCTATGTCCTCATCGAGCGCGACTGGCGACTCCTGACGCGACTGCACGTCGCCAGCGGGGCGCTCCTCTTCCTCGCGATCTCGGCACCCTGGTTCGTGGCGGTCACGCGCGCGAATCCGGAGTTCTTCCACTTCTTCTTCATCCACGAGCACCTCGAACGGTTTCTGACCAAGGTGCACGGCCGCTATCAGCCGCTCTGGTACTTCGTTCCGATCCTGCTCGGTGGCCTGATCCCGTGGACGGTGACGCTTTTCCCGGCGCTCGTGCGCAGCTGGCGAAGTGATTGCGCCGTGCGATTCAAGCCGTTGCGCTTTCTCGTCGTGTGGTCGGCAACGGTGTTCGTATTCTTCTCGGTGTCGAGCTCGAAGCTGCCCTCCTACATCCTGCCGATCCTTCCCGCGCTTGCAGTTGTCATCGGCGCTGCGCTTCCCGCGCTCGGCAAACGCTGGACGGTCGGCCAGGCGCTCGCCGCGTTCGT
>JBAVOG010000244.1:0-2835 GCA_049691875.1 Burkholderiales bacterium
TCGACCGCGGCCTGCAGAAGGTGCGTGCGACCGCAACCCGGCTGGCCCCACAGGTAGATCACGCCTGTCGAGGAGGCGGAAAGAGTGCGCACCGCAGCGAGCGCGGCCGCATTGCGCCCCGTGACGAAGTTCTCGAGCGTGGGGGCGTGGCGCGCCTCCAGCGCGAGTGCAAGCTGCTTCATCCCGGTATGGCGCGCGGCGCGCAGACGGGCAGGGTGCGGGTGTTCGGGAGCATTTCCGGTAGAATCCGAGAGAAACATGTAACTTTAAACTGTAGCGGCAAGACGTGTCCCGCTTCCCCGGGTCAACAGCTTCGCGCAGGATTCGCACCGCACTCGAAAACCTCGCAAACCGCCCCTCCGCCACCCGCTTCCGAACCTTGCGCACCACCTTGGCTGCTACGCGCGATTCCCTTTCGTACCGCGATGCGGGCGTCGACATCGACGCGGGCGACGCGCTGGTCGAGGCGATCAAGCCTTTCGCGAAGCGCACGATGCGACCGGAGGTGCTCGCCGGCATCGGCGGTTTCGGAGCACTCTTCGAGCTCGCAAGCAAATACCGCGAACCCGTGCTCGTCTCGGGCACCGACGGCGTCGGCACCAAGCTCAAGCTCGCATTTGCGTTCGGTCGGCACGACACGATCGGTATCGACCTCGTCGCGATGAGCGTCAACGACATCCTGGTCCAGGGTGCCGAGCCGCTGTTCTTCCTCGACTACTTCGCATGCGGAAAGCTCGACGTCGCGGTCGCGACCGAAGTCGTCAAGGGCATTGCCCGGGGATGCGAGCTCGCGGGCTGCGCGCTGATCGGGGGGGAAACCGCCGAGATGCCCGGAATGTATCCGGAAGGCGAATACGACGTGGCCGGATTCGCCGTGGGGGTAGCGGAGAAATCCAGGTTGATCGACGGGCGCTCGATCGCGGCGGGGGATGTCGTGCTCGGACTCGCCTCGAGCGGCGCCCATTCCAACGGGTACTCCTTGGTGCGCAAGATTCTCGAACGGTCGGCGCCGGACGTCGCGGCGGATTTCCATGGCCGGCCGCTCGCCGACGTCCTGCTCGAGCCGACGCGCATCTACGTGAAGGCGCTGCTCGCCCTGATGCACGACGTGCGGGTCAAGGGTTGTGCGCACATCACCGGAGGCGGGATCACCGAAAATGTTCCGCGTGTCTTGCCCGAGAGCGTGTGCGCGATCATCGAGAAGCGTGCCTGGCCACGCCCCCCGCTCTTCGACTGGCTGCAGGGCGAGGGCGGCGTCGCCGAAGGCGAGATGCACCGGGTGTTCAATTGCGGAATCGGGATGGTCGTCATCGTCGCAAAGGACGAAGTCGCGCGCGCGGTTGCGTCGCTCGAAGCGGCTGGCGAGGCGGTGTATCGGATCGGGCGAATCGAGGCACGCGCCGCGAGCGAGCCTCCGACGCGCGTCGTCTGATTCGATCGAACCGGCGCGCGGGCGAACGATAGGACGACCTGGAGCGTAGCGGCGTTGCGAGCCGCAGCGCTATTTGTTCAGCCGTGCCTCGGCATTCTTGACGGCTTCCTCGTTGGCGCGCTGACGCGCCCAGTAGGCATCCGTCAGGCGCGAGCCGCCGCCCGCGGTGCCGAGCCGCTCGCCGGGCAACGGCTCTTTGCCCTTCTCGAGCTGCTCCTTCGCGCGGGCAAGCGCCGCGGCCGCATCTTCCCGCGTCTGAGCGGTGTTGCCGCTCTCTGCACGCTTGGTGGCCGAGGCGTTGGCCCTTTCGGCGTTCTCCTTCGCGCGCGCCTGCGCGGCGGCCGCGGCCTTCGGATCGACCGGCGGCGGCGGGGCAATCTGATCGACGAGACGTGCGCCGGGTATCGGACGGTCGGAGTAGACCGTCTTGCCGTCCGGCGTCACGTATTTCTGCATGGTCTGCGCGGCTGCCGGGAGCGCTGCCGCTGCGAAAGCAAGCGCGATGATGGCAATGCCGATGTCGCGGTTCATGTCCAGACACTCCTTTTTCACGGGCGCCGGTCGGGACCGGTCACTCGCCGAGCGCCTTGCGGGCATCGAGTGCGCGTTCCAGGCGCGCCTGAGCCTTGGTAACGTCGGCTTGGAGTTGCTCTACGCGCAGGTAGTAGGCGTCTGTGTGATCGCCGCCGCCTTCGAGCTGATTCACGCGGTCCGTCTTTGCGGGCTTTCGGCCGGCTTCGAAGCGTCGCCGTGCCGTTTCCAGCTCGTCGCGCGCGATACGGATCTCGGTGTCGGCGGCGGCAATCTGCTTGGTACGATCCTGGGCAGTCGTCGATTGCGCAACGACGACGGACGCTGATCCCTGCGCCCTGGCGCCCGTGACAAATAGCGCAAGCGCAATCAGCACAAGCAAGCCGAGCGACACTTGAGTGATCGCCCTCGATGGCGGCCGAGTCCTTACCAATGAGCTTCCTGAGACTGTTCGATCGCGCATTTACCATTCACTCCTTCGCACCATGCAACGCGCAAGCCCCGCTCGCCGTGCACAGCAAACTCACCGATCCTTGGCGGGCTGACCGATGGCCTCCGGCGGGGCGGTCTGGGCCGGACGGCCGGATAGATTGCATTCTACCCCGGCGTCCCTGCCACCGGGATCACGCCCGGTCGGAAGCAATGCGTAACGCATTGATCCATAAGCCTGCTGCATCACGCATCCGAGCGGGGCGGGGCAGGGCGCAGTGGTAAACTTCTGCGGTTCCGACGCCTCGCCCGATGTCCAGCCCCGCTTTCGTCCATCTGCGCGTCCACACCGAGTATTCGGTCGCGGACGGAATCGTGCGAATCGAGGACGCGGTGGCCCGGGCTGTGGCCGACGGCATGGGCGCGCTCGCCATCACCGATCT
>JBAVOG010000245.1:0-1959 GCA_049691875.1 Burkholderiales bacterium
GGTGTATGCGTCCATGTACCATGATCTCGTGCGCGGCCGGCGGCTCGAGCTGGACAGCCTCTCCGGTCTGATCATCAAGAAGGGGCGCGAGCTAGGCATTCCGACGCCGTATCACGCGATGGCGTACGCGTGCCTCAAACCCTACGTCAACGGCAGTCCGGCAGGCTAAGCTAGGTCCGGACCGCATCGGATGATGCCGCCAGGCGCGGCGCGCGCGAGCCGCGCACGAGCACATGGCCTTCGAACATGCGCCGCTGGGTACGGTAGAACGCTCCCTGCTCGGCGTACCACCGGCCGTCGAGCTTCCTCACGGTCGCGGCCACGGTCAGCACGCCGGAGGGCATGGCGATCCTGATTTCGGATTCCGGATTACCGGTGGGGCGAATTGCATCGGATACGACGCTGCCCGGGAGCCGGGCCGCCACGGCCATGCACAGCGATGCGGTGAGCGGCAGTGCCCGGTGCGGCTGTCCATTCGACATCATGCGGCCCGTGAGGTCCGCCATCGCCCCATCGAGCGCCTCGCCTGTCAGCGTGCGTGCGTCCTGCGGCGGCGAGACGAAACCCACGAAGGGCACCATCGCGTGCATCTGCGCTTCTTCCACGGTCTTCGCGATGCCCATCGCCAAAGAAGCCGCGACCCGGATCGCGGCAAGCCTGCCCCGCAGATCGGGATTGGCGTCGATGTCGTCCGGAAGCTCCGTACCCGCGAGTCCGAGATCGGCCGCGCGGGCAAAGACGCACGCGTTGGCCGCATCCACCATCGAAACGCGGTACTTGCCGAAGCCCGGTGCGTCCAGGAGATCCGCCACGTTGCCCGTGGGCAGGAGCTTCCCGGTGGTCGCGCCGCCCGGCTCGCGAAACTCTAGCTTGACCGGCGCGCCGGTCCCGGCCACACCCGAGATGGCCAGGTCGCCGTCCACTGCCGCCTTGCCGCCGTCGAGGGAAAACCGCGACCAGATGATCTTCTTGGTATTGGTGTTATGGATACGCACCCGCGCATCGCGGCCCGACACCTTCACCATCCCCTCGTCCACTGCGAACGGGCCCATGGCGGACGACATGTTGCCGCAGTTCCCGCCATAGTCCACCCTGGCTTCCTTCACCTGAACCTGCGCGAACGTGTAATCGATGTCGGCATCATCCCGCGTCGGCGGTCCCACGACGCAAACTTTCGAGAGCGACGAGACGCCCCCGCCCATGCCGTCGAGCTGCCGCCCGTAGGGATCCGGGCTGCCGATCGCTGCGAGAAAAATCTCGTCCCAGTCTGCGCGGTCGCGCGGCAGATCCTTTGCATTGAACACGATGGCGTTGCTCGTGCCGCCGCGCATGAAAACCGCCGGTATCTTCAGCTGGCGCACGGCGTCACGCTCTGCGCGGGACGGATAGGTGAAGGGTTCCTCATCACGTGATGGCGATGCAGTCGATCTCGACGTCGAACTTCTTGGGCCACGACCCCACGTTGCAGAACACGCGTGCGGGCGGGTTGCGCTTGAAGTACTTTCGATACACGTCGTTCACTTCGTCGAAGTACGCGGCGTTAGTGATGTAGACCGTGCACTTGACCACCTTGTCCATGGACGAACCCGCCGCCTCCAGGCACACCTTGATGTTGTCGAGAACCATCCTGGTCTGCTGCGCGATGTCGACAAGGGGGATCTTCCCGGTCCGGCGGTCGACGGGAGGCTGACCCGAGACGAAGATGAATCCCCCGGCGCGAACCACCGCCGAAAGGGGGATGCCTTCCTTCTTCAGGTGCTTGCTGATTCCGGGGACATCGATGATTTCCTTTTTCATCAGGGTTTCCTATTGTAGGAAGGTGGTCGTCCTGGGGAATCGCGCCCGGACAGGTCGCCGGAATTTATCATGCGAGCGTGCGACCGAAGCGACTCAATGCGCAAAGCGCCGGACTCCGCCGTCGACATGCATGACCTGACCGGTGATGTAGCGCGCGCGAGG
>JBAVOG010000246.1:0-7065 GCA_049691875.1 Burkholderiales bacterium
CCGCCGATCGCGGGATTGTGTGGCTCGCCTCGACGGGCGGACCACCGCCGGGCAGATGGGCGCGCAGCAGGGCAAGCAGTTTGTCGGTGTCTACGGGCTTCTTCACAAGCGCGACGACGCCGCTGCGTGCCATGGCTTCATCGGTCACGGTATCGCTGTAACCCGTATAGAGAATCACCGGCATCTCCGGGCGCACTCCCGTCAACCGCTGCGCGAGCGCGATGCCGGTGAGACGCGGCATTGTCTGGTCCGTGATCACCAGGTCGATTCGCGACGGGTCGTGCGCAAACCACACTTCGGCTTCGGTCGGGCTGCGCTTGACCGTAACGTCGAGTCCCCAGTTCGCGAGCATCTCGGCCATGAAGTCGCCGACCATCTCCTCGTCATCGACGACGAGGACCCGTCCGGTGAGATGTGGTCGTGGCCGACTTGGCGCCGGTGCCCCCACCGCGGTCGTGCCAACGGCGGGCCCCGCAGCGTCGGCCGGTGCAAATCGCAGTCGAAAGTTCGTGCCGTGACCAGGGGCCGTATCGACGACGATGTGTCCGCCGTGGTCGTGCACGATGCCGTGCACCATGGCAAGACCCATTCCGCTGCCACGCCCCACCTCCTTGGTGGTGAAGAACGGCTCGAACATCCGGTCAAGAACTTCCGGCGCGATTCCCGCTCCGGTATCGGAGACCGAAAGCTCCACATGAGGACCGGTAATCTTCTGCCGGCAGGACGCACACACCGCGTCGGAGGAGTCGACCTGACGCACGGCGACCCGGATGACCCCCGTTCCCGACATCGCATCGCGCGCGTTGATACACAAATTGAGCAACACCTGCTCGAGCTGCACGGGATCGCTCATCACCGCAGGTACGCCGTCGGCCAGGTCCGTTTCGAGCTCCACCGTGGCAGACAGGCTCGAGCGCAGCAGCTTCACCGACTCCTTCACGAGCGGCGCGAGAGAGAGCGCCCGCCGCTCACCGCGCTGGCCCCGGCTGAACGTGAGCATCTGCTGGATCAGGTCGCGGGCCCGCTGCGCGGCGCGCTGTGCCTGGTCGAGGTACTTGCCCAGCTTCGCGTCGCCCAGCTCGCCCTGGCGCTCGGTGCCCAGGACGATGTAACCCAGAATGCTGGTCAGAATGTTGTTGAAATCGTGCGCGATGCCCCCGGTGAGCTGACCGATCGCTTCCATCTTCTGTGCCTGGCGGAGCTGTGCCTCCAGCCGGCCCCGCTCCTCCTCGGCGCGCTTGCGCTCGGTGATGTCGCGCACGACCGAGAGCACGTGCGGCTCGCCCCGATAGCGAATCGGCGTCGTGTCGACTTCGATGTGGAACCGTCGACCGTTCTTGTGGATCGATTCGAGTTCCACGTGGCAGTTCTCTCCGGCCAGCGTCCGCCGGATCACGTCCTTGCGCTCCTCGATCGACTCCGGCGGCAGATGGCCGGGATAGTCATCGCCGAGGACTTCCTCGCGCGTGAACCCGTACATGCGCTCGTAGGCCGGATTGATATCGACACGCCGCAGATCCGAATTCCAGAGCACGAGGGCATCGGTCGAGGCGTTGAAGATCGCGCGATACTGCTCCTCGCTGGACTGGAGAGCTTCCATCGTCTGGCGGCGCTCCGTGATGTCGCGAAGATAGCCGACGAAGATCTTGCCGTCCGGGCCCTCGGCGACGGCGATAGCGAGCTCTGCGGGGAATTCCGTTCCACCCCTGCGCATCGCGCTGATCTCGATCCGCTTCCCGATCAGGGGGCTGTGACCGGACGCGAGGTAGCGCGCCATACCGCGTCGATGCGCGTCGCGGAAGCGTTCCGGAATCAGTCTGTCGGCAAGAACATCGCCGAGAATCTCGTCGCGCGTGTAGCCGAAGCACGCCTCCGCTGCAGGGTTGAACTCGACGATCCGGCCGTGCGCATCCATGGTGATGATGCTGTCCAGCGCCGCCTGGACGGTCGTCCGAAGCCGGTCGTCGCTCCTGCGCAGCGCCACCTCCCGCATCCGCCGCTCGGTGATGTCCCTGATCGCCGCCACCATGATCTTATGGCCATCGAGCTCGAAGAAGTTCGCGGTGATCTCGACCGGAAACACCGTGCCGTCCTTCTTGCGGTGGTGGCGGAGCGGCACCCGTACCACGCCTGCACCCGGTGATGCGCTACCGCGAGACATCGCCGCGCTGGTGTCTTCAGGCTCGGCGGAGACGTCGGTCGATCTGAGCGCGAGCAGCTCTTCGCGACTGTATCCGTACAGCTCGACCGCAGCACGATTGACGTCGAGGTGCTGCAGAGTCTCGGCGTCCACCACCACGATCGCGTCCGACTCCATCTCGAAGAGCAGGCGATAGCGCTCCTCGCTCTCGCGCAACTTCTCCTCGGCGCGCTTGCGATCGGTTATGTCGCGGATTGCCGCCAGCAGCATCTTCCGCCCGCCGAGCTCGATGATATTGCTCGAGATCTCGACGGGAAACACGGTGCCGTCCTTCTTGCGGTGGAATCGCAACGGGATCCGCAGAGTTCCCGTGTGTCGCAGTATCGACGTTCGCGTCGCATCGGCCTCGACCGAAATATCGGTGGCCTTCATCCCCAGAAGCTCGTCGCGCGCGAAGCCGTAGAGCTCGGCCGCGGCCAGATTCGCGTCGCGCAGCTCCATCGTCTCGACGTCGACCAGGAGGATCGCGTCGGACTCCATGTCGAAGAGCTGGCGATAGCGCTGTTCGCTCGCGCGCAGGCGCTCGTCGGCCTCGCGACGCGCGGTGACATCACGCAGGATCACCAGGACGTGCGGCTGTCCCTGATAGTGCATCGGCACGCCGTGAATCTCCACGTCGAACCCGGTGCCGTCCTTGCGCTCGCTCCGCGCCTCGATGTGGCAGGGCTCGCCGGCAAGGATCTGCCGCAGCAAGCTCGCGCACGTTTCCTGCATCTCCCCGGGTATGAACACCGGCCGCACCAGCCCGACGAGCTCGTCGCGCCGATAGCCGTGCATGTTGAGGAATGCCTCGTTCACGTCGACGATATGGTGGTTGGCATCCCACAGCAGCATGCCGTCGACCGATGCGTTGAATATCGAGCGGTACTGCTCCTCGCTCGCGCGCACTGCCGCCTCGGCGCGCTTGCGCTCCGTCACGTCGCGGACGATGGCGAGCACATGCGGCTCGCCCGAGTACTGGATGGGAATCGTGCGCACCTCGATCTGAACGCGCTCGCCGTTCTTGCGCACCGACTCGAGCTCGGCCTGCCACGGCTCCCCGGCGAGCGTGCGCCTGACCATCTCGCGGCGACGATCCGCTTCCTCGGGCGACGGGGCCTCGAGGTACGCCCCGCCGAGCACCTCTTCGCGTGAGTAGCCGTAGATGCGCTCGTACGCCGGGTTCACGTCCACGCGCCGCAGCGACGAGTTCCACAGCATCAGTGCGTCGGCCGACCCGTTGAAGATCGCGCGATACTGCTCCTCGCGCGCGCGCAGTGCCTCGTCGGCGCGCGTCCGCTCGATCTCGGTCACGGCACGGGCCGCGAAGATCTTGAGCATTGACTCGACGAGATCGGGGTCCGGAAGCGTGCGCCGCGAGAGCACGGTCATGATCCCGAGGGACTTGCCGTGGGCGTCGTTGAGCTGCAATCCGGCGTAGCTCTCGATACCCATGCTCCCGAACGCGCCCCGGAGCTCGAACACCTCGCCAAGCCGAGATGGATACGCACGGTACTGCTGGTCGAGTACCCGCTCGCAAGGCGTGCCGGCGATCGGATACTCGAAATCGTCGATCAGCTTGCCGTCGACCTGAAACGCGAGCATCTTCAGCATGTCTTGCGCGCCCGGCTTGTGCAGCGCTATGAAGGCGATCTCGACCCCCAGGATCGTGGCGAGCGCGCCGACCAGCTCCCGAAAGACGTCTTCCCCGCTGGCGACCGATACCGCCAGCGCGGCGCTGCGCAGCGCATCCTCGGTGCGTGTCCGCTCGAGCTCCGCGGCCGCCCGCACCGCGAATATCTTGAGAATCGCCTCGACGTGGTCCGGCTGGGTGAGGGGCGCGCGGTTCATGACCGCGATCAGCCCGAGGGGCACGCCGGACGAGTCGGACAGCGCATAGGCCGCATAGCTGTCCATGCCTTTGGCGTTAAACATGGTCCCCGGCGGGATCTCGGAGAGCGCCCCGGTTGGCACGAAGCGAAATACGCGCCCGATGATTCCAGCGCAGGGGGAGTCGGCAAGGTCGTACTCGTAGCTCTTGAGCAGGCGCCCGTCCAGCCAGCCGGCAAGCGTGCGCATCCGGTCGCGCGCCGCACTCGTGAACACCGAAACGAAAGCGACGTCCGTTTCCAGCACCGCGGCAAGATGCTCGACGAGACCTTCGAGCCCTTTCACGCCGCCCGCGACGGACACGGCGAGCGAAGCACGCTTCAGCGCTTCCTCGGTGCGCTTGCGCTCCGTGATGTCCGCTGCGATTCCGCACATCGCATAGGGCTTGCCGTGGGTGTCGAACAGCGGAAACTTGTTCGTGAGCAGCGTGCGCGACTGGCCGCCGAAGTTCACCTGCTCCTCGACCGTGACCGAATTTCCGGCTGCGATCGCGCGCGCATCGTTTCCCATGAGCGTTGTTGCGGTGTCCGCGGGAAAGATCTCGGGGGTGGTCTTGCCGACGATCTCGCGCTGCGGCAATCCGACGATTCGCTCGAACGCACGGTTCACGAAGAGATACCGGCCCGCCAGATCCTTGGCAAAGACGATCGCGGTCGTCGTATTGTCCAGGATCTGTTGCAGCTGCAGCTCGTTCTCGACCAGCGCGTGCTCGGCGCGCTCGAGCCGCGAGACGTCGCGGATGCGGATCAGCACGCGCCGATAACCGTCCACGCGCACGGCCTCGACGTGGACGATCGTGTCGAACGGCTTGCCGTCCTTGCGCCGGTACTGCCAGGTACACCACTGTGGCAGGCCCGCCAGGGCGCTGGCGAGGCGCTCGCGCGCGGAGGCGTCCGACGGCAATCCGTCCGGCTGATAGGGCGGCGCGAACTCGAGCGGTGAACGGCCGATGAACTCCGCTCGGGTCACACCGAAGAGCTGGCACGCCGCCTCGTTGCAATCCTCGACGTTCTCGGAGAGCACGAGGACGGCCAAGTCCCGCTCGCTGAGCAGGAACCGGTAGGCCTCGCCCGCGCGGCTGAGCTCGCGCAGCGCCTCCTTCTGGGCCGGCATGTTCATGCCCTCCAGTCTAGCCGTGCCCCGACCGCCCGGCCGGGGGGGTTACGTGCCGGATACCATTGAAACAATCCGGTTACATTCCGGCCCGACCCAGCGCAGCGCCGCAGGCCAGGCGCGCGACTTCAGGCGGAGCCCGGCACGTACATGTAGCCGGCGCCGCGCACCGTCTTGATGAGCTGCGGGTGATCGGGATCGGTCTCGATCTTGCGCCGCAGGCGCGCGATGCGGATATCGATCGAACGGTCGAAGGGCTCCCAGTCGCGATTGCGGGTGTGCGTCAGCAGCTGATCCCGCGACAGCACCTGGTTGGGGTGATCGGTGAAAACCCGCAGGAGGTCGAATTCCATGCTCGTCAGCGGAACCTCCTGGCCGTCCGCCGCAACGAGCCGGTGCCCGGCGAGGTCGAGCACGCAACGACCGACGTTCACACGCCGCCCCGCGTTGTTGCCCTGGTCGGCGGAGGCGCCGCCGGATGTGCGCGCCTGGACGCGGCGAAGCACGCTCTTCAGCCGCGCGAGAAGCTCGCGAGGGTCGAACGGCTTCGCTACGTAGTCATCCGCACCGACCTCGAGGCCCACGACCCGGTCCACGACCTCCCCGGCTGCGGTGACCATGATGATTCCGATGTCGTGACGCTCGCGGAGCCAGCGCGCGAGCGAGATCCCGTCCTCGCCGCCCAGGTTGACGTCGAGCAGCACGGCATCCGGCACGCGGGCGGTGATCGCAGCCCGCATGGCCGCGCCGTTCTCTGCCTGGGCCATGTCGAACCCGTGTCCGGAAAGGTACTCGACGATCATTCCGCGCACGTCGGGATCGTCCTCGACTACCAGCACATGACTGTTGGTCGTCACGCTCGAGTCTCCTGCATCCCCTGATCGGGTGATTATAGCCGCGCTTCATGCGCTGAAAACCCTTCCCCCCGCTGGCGCCGACGCAAGCACTTGCGATCCCGTTACACGCCGGTAACAAAGTGTCGCAATGAAGAAATCGGGCGATTACCCGATGCCCCTAATCTGGGCACCGTGTCGCGACCCGACAGGCGGGTCGACCATCATCGAAGGAGAGGCTCATGTACACGGCAATGGACGAAGAAGTCTTCCTCGCCCCCGAGTCGATCATTTCGGGCGTGCTCGCCTATGAACTGGAGAGCGACCCGACCGCCGACCTCGATTTCGAGGCGGACTCCCCCGACGCCTGGGTCGATACGGCCGGGCTGGACTGACAGGGAAGACTTCCGTGACCACCTCGTCCCATCGACCGGTCTCCGGCGCGTACGACGCAGCTGCCGTGATCTGCCTGCACTCGAGCGCAAGCTCGGCGCGGCAATGGTCCGCACTGCAGGAATCGCTCGCGGACGGTTACCCGGTGCTCGCGCCGGATCTTCTGGGCTACGGGACGGGCGCGGACTGGAAATACGAACGAGTATTGTCGCTCGACGACGAGGCGCGTCAGATCGAGCCACTGATCGCGGCGGAACCGGGCGGCGTGCATCTGGTCGGGCACTCCTACGGCGGAGCGGTCGCACTGCGCCTCGCATTGCGCAATCCGGGGCGCGTGAAGAGCATCGCGCTCTACGAGCCGGTGCTCTTCAATCTGCTCCACGAGGACACCGCAAGTCGCGCGGCCGCCGTGGAAATCGCTTCGGTGCGCATCGCAGTGCGCCGGGCAGTGTATTCCGGCCAAGCTGCGCAGGCCGCCCGCGTTTTCACGGACTACTGGTCTGGGCTCGCCGGATGGAAGAGCATGCCGGAGAAGCGGCGGCTAGCCATCGCGGCGCGCATGCGCAAGGTGGACGCGGAATTCGACGCAGTCTTCTACAACGCCACGAACCTCGCAGCGTACCACCGGCTCGCGGTCCCGGTGCTCGTCATGGTCGG
>JBAVOG010000247.1:0-2819 GCA_049691875.1 Burkholderiales bacterium
CCACTTGGCCGCGGCGTACGGGCTGCGCAGGGGATAAGCCAGCCGACCCGCCGAGGAGGACAGGTTGATGATGCTGCCGCCACCTGCCGCCTTGATCATCGGCATTGCAAGTCGGGTGCAATAGAACATTCCGTTGAGATCGATGGCGATGGTGCGCTCCCAGTCGGCGGGCGCAATGTCCTCGATCTTCGCGGTGGGCCCTGCGATGCCGGCGTTGTTGACCAGCACGTCGAGGCCGCCGAGCGTTTCACGCACGTCCGCGAAGAGCCGCTCGACATCCGCATACCGCGATACATCGGCGACCGTCTGCGTGATCTCCGGGAGCGCACGTGCGGTCTCGGCGAGTGCGCGCTCGTCGATGTCGCAGATGTGCACGTGTGCGCCGTGCTCGAGAAAGCTGCTCGCAATGGCCCGGCCGATGCCCGCGGCGCCTGCCGTGACCAGGACACGGAGATCCTTTGCCGAGACGTTCAATCGCGATCCTTACCATGCAGCGCCGCCCAGATCCGCTGCGGCGTCAACGGGAGATCGAGATGCGTCACGCCCCGGCTCGCCAGAGCGTCGAGCACCGCATTCACGCCTGCAGGCAGGGATCCGGCCACACCGGATTCCCCGGCGCCTTTCACGCCCAGCGGATTCGTGGTGCAGGGCGCGCTGTGATGGCCGAGCTGGAGCGACGGCAGATCATCGGCACGTGGCATCACGTAGTCCATGAACGACGCGGTGACGAGCTGCCCGTCTTCGGAGTAGATGACCTGCTCGCCCAGCACCTGACCAAGGCCCTGGGCGACGCCGCCGTGAATCTGGCCTTCGACGATGGTCTCGTGCAGGATGTTGCCGACATCGTCCACCGCGGCGTAGCGCACGATCTGTGTCGATCCGGTCTCGGGATCGATCTCGACTTCGCAGACGTGGCAGCCATTGGGAAAGCTCATGTGCTGGGTGGTGAACGTCGCGACAGAGTCGAGGCTGCCAGCGAGATCGTCGGGAAGGTCGCGGGTCGCGCGCGCACGTCGCGCGAGCTCCAGGATCGGTATTTCCCGATCGGTTCCGGTGACGCGAAACCTTCCGTCGGCGTATTCAAGATCTGCGGCTGCGGTCTCGAGGAAGTGACCAGCCAGGCGCTTGCCTTTCTCGATCGCCTGGTCGCAGACGAGGATGATCGCCCCGCCGGCCATCATCGTCGAGCGCGAAGCCACGGTCGGCAGCCCCGCGGGCACCTGGTCGCTGTCTCCCTGGATCACGCGCACGTTCTCGGGCGAGATGCCGAGTTGATGCGCGACGATGCGCGGCATCACGGTCATCTGGCCCTGGCCCATCGCCTGGGCACCGGTGCGCAGTGCGACCTTGCCGTCGGATTCGAAGCGCAGATCGGCGATCTCCTGGAGCGGACTCCCACCCGCGACCTCGAGAAAGCAGCACATGCCGATGCCGCGCAGGCGTCCCGCCTTCTCCGACGCCGCTTTGCGCACACCGAAGCCGTTCCAGTCGGCGAGCGCGAGCGCCTTGTCCATCACCGCCTCGAATTCCCCGCTGTCGTACACCGGTCCGTTGGGCGTGTGATAGGGAAGCGCGGAGGGCGGGATCATGTTGCGTCGGCGCAGCGTGACGCGATCGATCCGCATTTCACGGGCGGCAGTGTCGATCAGTCGTTCGATGAGGTAGATTGCCTCCGGTCGGCCTGCGCCGCGATACGGACCGAGCGGCGCTGCGTTGGTGAGCACCATCTTCGCGCCGATGTGTATCGCCGGGAATCGATAGACGCTCGACAGGCAATTCTTGGTGTTGTTGGTGGCGACCACCGCGGCGTAGGTCGTCGCATAGGCGCCGATGCCGACGGCCGTGCGAACACGCAAGGCGAGAAAAGCGCCGTCCTTGTCGAGCGCGAGCTCGCCCTCGAGCAGGCTGTCGCGGCCATGCGTATCGCTGAGAAAGCTCTCGAGGCGGGAGGCCCGCCACCGCACCGGGCGCTCGACGCGCCGTGCGGCCACGAGGAGCGCCGCATGCTCGGGATACGCCTGGACCTTCATGCCGAAGCCGCCCCCCACGTCGTACGTCAACACGCGCAGCTGATCGAGCGGAACGTTCAGGACATTCTCAGCAAGAAGCTTGCGGACGATTGCGACACCCTGCGTGCACGCGATGAGTGTGTAACGGCCCGTGGTTTCGTCCCATTGCCCGATCGCCGCGCGGGGCTCCAGCGCGGTCGGCGCGACGCGTGTGTCGCGCAGGCTGACGCGTGCCACGTGCGCGGCGGAACGAAATGCGGCCTCGACAGCCCCTGCGTCGCCATCCTCCCAATCGAGCGAGAGATTGTCCGGCGCCTCAGCCCAGAGTGCGGGCGCGCCCGTGCGCAGCGCAGGCTCGACCTGTGCGACAGCGGGGAGGGCAGCGAGGTCGAGTTCGACGGCGTCGGCTGCATCCTGAGCCTGTGCTGCGGTCTCGGCGATCACCACCGCGACCGGCTCGCCCACGTAGCGCACCCGGTCCGTGGCAAGCACAGGCATGGCAGGGCCGAACATCGGCTTGCCGCCGCGTCCCGGCAGCAGCACGAGCGGCGGGATTGCACCGATGCCTTCGGCAGCAAGATCGCGGCCGGTGAGCACCGCCAGCACACCAGGCATGCCCTGTGCGGTGGTGACGTCGACGCCCCGGATTTCAGCGTGGGCGGCAGGCGCGCGCACGAAAGCCGCATGCGCCTCGCCCAGGGCGGCAAGGTCGTCGGTGAACCGCCCGCAGCCCCTCAGCAGCGGCGTGTCTTCGACGCGGGGAGTGTCGTCCGCCGCGCCGAATCGGATGTGGCTGCCTGTCATCACCTC
>JBAVOG010000248.1:0-12937 GCA_049691875.1 Burkholderiales bacterium
CCAGCGGACCGAGCGCAAGTCGCGGCGCGCCGACGGTCTGGCCGCGGCGCACCACCGCGCGAATGCGCGCGGCAAGCTCCGCGAGCTCGAACGGCTTGACGAGGTAATCGTCCGCGCCCGTATCCAGGCCGTGAATCCGGTCGTCGAGCGTATCGCGCGCCGTGATCATGATCGTCGGCGTCGACTGGCTCCGCACTCGTAGGCGGCGCACGACCTCGAAACCGTCCATGCGCGGCAAGCCGATGTCGACGAGCAACAGGTCGAAGCGCTCGCGCGTCAACATCGCATCGGCGTCTGCGCCGTTGCGCGCGACCTCGACCGCGTGTCCCAGCGGCCGCAGATAGGCGGCGATGCCCTCGGCGAGGGTGGGGTCGTCTTCGGCGACGAGAATTCGCATTCTGAGCAGGTGAAGTGACGAAACGTATCGAGCGCACCAGGATCGTGCGAGCAATCATAAGGCAGACCGCACGAAGATTGGAGCACATGTTCGCCGGGAGCGACGTGCGGTCGGGGCGGGGGGCGCCCGTTCGGGATTTCGTCAGCTTCGAGCGGGGCTCGCGCACAAAAGCGGCGTCAGCAAAATGTCAGACTGCCCTCAGGAATTCGCAAGCGCGCAGCGCGGACACTGTGCGGCGTGCATGCCACACGAGCTGACCAATCGACAGTTCGCGTGGCAGGAGCACCCCCGAACGTTCTGCCCCTCTCGTTCACTTAGCATGGAGCAATCTCTCATGAAAAAGCTGCTTGCAGCGCTGCTGCTTTCCACCCCGCTCGCCGTGGCGTTGCCCGCCGCCGCGAAGTTTCAGCATCTCGGCACTGCCACGCCGGCTGCAGAAAAGTCCGATGAAGACAAGATGACGCCGGAAAAGGAGAAGAAGGAACTCCAAGTCTCCGAAGGCGACCAGGACAAGTCGAAGTCCGACGAAGAGAAGAAAGAGTTCCAGGTCTCCGAAGGCGACCAGGACAAGTCGAAGTCCGACGAGGAGAAGAAGGAGTTCCAGGTCTCCGAGGGCGACCAAGACAAGTCGAAGTCCGACGAAGAGAAGAAAGAGTTCCAGGCATAGCGCCTGGCAATCCGGTCGATTTCGCTACCGGACGCGACGCCGGGCCGATCCGGCGACTCACACGAACGCCGACACGAGGTTTCCCGCCTCGGTCGGCGTTTTCTTTTTCTCTCGGCTGCTTCTCGCGGCTTTTTCTCGTTCGAGTCCACGGGTACCATGTAATCGCCTGATCATCGGAATTTCGGCGTGGCGACGAGTACAGAGCGCGGCGCGGCCGCTGCGGGAGAGATTCAGCTAGGGGATCTGCGCGTCCACCGGATGGGCTTCGGCGCGATGCGCGTGTGCGGACCGGATATCTGGGGTCCGCCGAAGGACCGCGCAGCTGCCCACCGTGTGCTGTGCCGGGCGCTCGAGCTGGGCGTGAACTTCTTCGACACCGCCGACAGCTACGGTCCGGAAGTGGACGAGGTGCTCATCGCAGAGGCCTTGCACCCCTATCCGGAAGGGCTGGTCATCGGCACGAAGGGCGGCCTGGTGCGGCCCAGCCGCCACCGCTGGGACAGGTGCGGCCGCCCCGAGCACCTGCGGCGCGCGCTGGAAGGCAGCTTGCGGCGGCTGAAGGTCGAGCGCATCGATGTCTATCAGTTTCACGCTCCGGATCCTGCAGTGCCGTTCGTGGAGTCGATGGCCGCACTCGCAGAGCTGCAGCGCGCGGGAAAAATCCGTCACCTCGGGGTCTCGAACGTCTCGGTAGCCGAGCTGGCCAAGGCGCGGCGGATTGCCCCGATCGTTTCGGTTCAGAACCGCTACAACTTGTCGGATCGTCGCTCCGACCCGGTGCTGGCGGAATGCGGGCGACTCGGAATCGCCTTCCTGCCCTGGTTCCCGCTCGACGCCGGGCAGAGCCTCGGCGCGGTAAAAGTGAAACGCGTGGCCAAACGGATTGGCGCAACGCCCGCGCAAGTCGTCCTTGCGTGGCTCCTTGCCCGGTCCCCAGTGATGCTTCCGATCCCCGGTACCGCCTCGCTCGCGCATCTCGAGGAGAACGTCGCAGCGGCACGCGTGGCGCTGTCCGCCGAGGACCTCGCGGCGCTGGACTGACACCTCCGCCCCGGCCCAGTTGCACTCTGTTACGCCGGCTTACAAAGCTTCACCACTGTTAACGCGCCTCTGCCCGATGCTGTCGTCAGCAGGCTGCGCCGTGCGGCGTGCAAACAGCACTGGAGAACATCATGAAAAAGATCCTCGTTGCAGTGGCGACCGCAACCACGCTGGGCGTGGGCGCCGTCTCGAATGCCCAGGCCCAGGAACCTGCCGGACCATTCATCGCGGGCGCGGTGATCGGCTCGGTTCTCGGTGTCGTGATCGCGAAGCGCTATCCCGAGGTGTTCGATGCGCCGGTCGCCGAGGACCCGCCCCCGCGCGTCGTGTATATCGAGCGACCGGTGGTGATCAAGCACGGCCCGCCGAAATACGTTCGCTACCCGCGGTATCGCCATGACCGGGACTGGCGGCATGACGATCACCATCGTGATTGGCACTAACCCATCCGGGCCTGGCGACGACGATCACGTGATCCAGGGCGCCTGCTTGCGACGCCTGGCATCGGTCTGCGTCCAGTATTGCTCCCACGCGTCGCTCGGGCCGACGCCGTCCGCGACACCGGGTCCGATGAGCGCCTGCGCGGTCTGATCGTCGAGGCGCATCGGGAGCGAGGCGCCCTCCTGATGGCGGCCGACCGCTTCGATGAGCAGGCGACGGTACTCGATGATCGCGCGGTCGGACGTGCCGAGATGCTCGCGGGTACGATCCTGAATGCGGCCCTGCGACTCGATCGCCCACTGGTCGTGGACGTTGATGTCCTGTCCCATGCCCGTGAAAGTCTCGCGCTGCTGCTCCTCGGAATCGTAGCCCCACTGGTTCGTCCGGTTGCGCCGGGGCCGATAGTCGGGCAGCTCGTAGAGCTCGAGCCGCTGCCGCCGCATCGTCGCCTTGTCCACGGGTGCGCCGAAGCTGGTGAAGATCGCGTACCAGTAGCAGCTGGTGTCGTCGACAGGAACGTGCCACTGCGAGATCGTCATCTCGAGGCTCATCGGGATGACGAACGCGTTCGGGAACATCAGGTTCGTCACCCGCACGTGCGTCTGTGCCTCGCTCACGCGACGCAGCGTGACGACCCGCATGCCGTATTCCGTGCGCGACACCCTGATGTCGGGTCGCGCGTACTCGCGCATCACCTGGGTGATCGTCATGTCGGTATCGGCCGACCGGTCGCGAAACGGCTTGCCGTAGCCCGCTTCCGGATCGCCGTCCTCGAAAAAGCGGTGCAGGAACGAAGTGTGCGCGGGATCGATCCCCACCTCCAGCGCCTGCAGCCAGTTGCAGTCGAACAGGCCCTTGAACGCGAAAGTGTAGGCCTCGGGCGCAACGAAGCAGTCGAACCGCGGAAACGCCGGCGGAGCACCCGCGCCGAGATACGCGAAGATGATGCCGTTCTTCTCGGCCACGGGATAGGAGCGCTGGCGGATCCGCTGGCACAACGTGCTGCCCTCCGGCTCAGCGGGCGTTTCGAGACACTGCCCCGCGACGTCGAAGAGCCAGCCATGGAACGCGCAGCGCAAACCGCCGTCCTCCAGCCTGCCGAAAGATAGATCGGCGCCCCGGTGGGGGCAGTTGCGATCGAGTAGCCCGTAGCGACCGGACTCGTCGCGAAAGAGCACCAGGTCCTGCCCGAGCAGGCGCACGGCCTTGCACGGCCGTGGGCCGGCGAGCTCTTCGGTGAGCGCGACGGGCTGCCAGAAGCTGCGCAACACGCCGCCCGCGGGCGTACCCGGTCCGATACGCGTGATCAGCTCGTTCTGTTCGGCTCTCATCGTCCACCTCCGTGAGTCGCGTGAGAAGTCACGGCCAAGCCCTCACCACCCCGGCTGCTTCGCAGCCACCCCTCCTCGGAGAGGAGGGGAAAAAACTCATCCCCTCCTTTTCAAGGAGGGGTGCGGGGCGGAAGCCCGGCGGGGTGGTTGACCCTGCGCCTTTCGCGCCCCACACAATTAGAACATGTCGAAATACTCGCGGTGCTCCCACTCGGTCACCTCGAGATTGAAGCGCGCAATCTCCGCCTCCTTGATCCGGCAGTAATATTTCACGAACGCGTCCCCGAATCCGGCGCGCATCGCCGCATCTTCGCGCAGGCAGGCGATCGCCTCGTCGAGCGAACTCGGGAGCATCGGCGCGCGCGTATCGTAGGGGGTGTCTGCCGGGGGCCCGGGTTCGAGGCCGCGCGCGATACCGTCGAGTCCCGCATGGATCTGCGAGGCAAAATAGAGATACGGATTCGCCGCCGATTCGCCGAGGCGGTTCTCGATGCGGGTGCCCGGATCGCCGGCGCCGCCGAGCACGCGCAGCATCGTCCCGCGGTTGTCGCGCCCCCATGTGGCGCGATCCGGCGCGAGGGCGAACGGGCGGTAGCGCTTATAGCCGTTGATCGTCGGCGTGGCGAAAGCGGAGGCGCCGCGCGCGTGATCGAGCAGGCCCGCAAGATATTGCCGGCCGACTGTCGAAAGCCGCTCGCCGGACCTTTCGGGAATGAATGCATTCGCGCCGTTCGCGCGATGCGTGAGCGACTGGTGCAAATGCCAGCCGCTGGACATCACGTTCGGCAGACGTGGCCGGCACATGAACGTGGCGTGATAGCCGTGCCGGCGGCAGATCTGCTTCACCGCGCTGCGAAAGAGCACCATCGCATCGGCGGACCCGAGCCCCGGCAGCGCGCTCAGCGTGATCTCGAGCTGACTCGGCCCGTATTCGATCTCGAACGAGCGCAATGGCAGCTCGAGCTGCGCGAGGTCGCGGCGCAGGATCTCCATCACCGGATCGATCTGATCGTAGCGCCCCTCGGATAGCAACTGATAGCCGGTGGACAGCAGGCTGACCTCGGGCGACTCCCCGGGCTGACCGGCATCGTGGGGACGCAGGCGCGGATCCGTGATCCTGAAGACGTGAAACTCGATCTCGAGCCCGGCGACGAATTCATAATTCGCGCCTGCGAGGCGCTCGAGCGCCGTGCGGCAGAGGTTTCGCGTATCGAATGGAACCGGTTTGCCGCTCGGGAAGTACGCGTCGCAGAGCAGCCATGCCGTGTTCGGCGCCCACGAGAGTACGCGGAACGTGGTCGGGTCGGCGACGATGATCGCGTCGGCACCGCCTTCCATTTCCGCCATGCCGAATCCGCCCCCTGAGGTGAACACCGGAAACACCGTCTTGTTCGAGGTGTCCTTGGCGAAGAGAGTCGAGACAACCGTCACGCCGTTTGCCAGCGCCTCCGACAGCCCCGCGAGGGCGATCGTCTTGCCACGCAGCAGGCCGTGCTGATCGGCGAACGAGAAACGGACGAGCTCGATGCCGCGCGCCTGGATCTCCTGCACGGCGTGCTGCGCGGCGACATGCTGGGCGTCGCTCCACAGGCCGTGGCGCTCGACGAATGACAGGGCGGTCATGGCCGCGATGTTACCGCAGCGGGGCGCGGACACCGGTTACCTGGGGTCGCCGTCGGTACTTTGCGGCCCGTCAGCGAAATGTCAGTGCCGGGAAAGGATGCCGCAAGCGGGTAGCGCCTATTCTTTGCTCCAGGAACTTGCCGCCGACCGAGTGAATGGCGAGTGGAGACCCGACCGGACCCCATGCAATCGCCCGGTCATTATTGAACCGATGATAGGAGCGAACCCATGAAGAATCTTCTGAGCACCATGATTGCCATCGCCATGACCACCGCAGCCGGCGCCACACTCGCCGCGGGAGACACGGCGGAAGACATCGCCCCCAACGCGCAGCAGGTCATTGTCTCCTCGGCCCCGACCGGGCCTGTGAGTTACGGCAGAGACGAGGCGATGGACGTCGCCCCCAACGCGCAAATCGTGGTCGAGCAGACCGCATATACGTGGGAAGAGGACTACTCCCAGCCGTGAGCATTTTACCGCGTGACGAAAAACGGGAGGCGACTCCCGTTTTTCTTTAGTGCGCCGGAAACAGCGATGTCCGCCTCGACGCACCAGTCGACAGGCGCGTCAAGCCGGACGACCGACCTCCCGGAGAAAGATCGGCAGGTCGGTGAGGGGCGGGGTCACCGGTACCTGGAAGAAGAGATCCGCGACGAATCCCCGGTGGTAGCTCGTGTGATTCACGACGTGAAACACGATGTCGCTGCGGCTCATCTTGCCCTTGTTCCCGCTGAGGAGCGTGAAGCTGACCACCTCGGCGAGCTGCGCGTCGGTCACGCGGTCCGACCACTCGACGAACCAGCGATCGATCGCCTGCTGCGCGCCCCACAGATCCTCTAGCTTCTCGTGCAGCACGGTGTTCAGGGCCTTGAGGCCATGTGTCCGGCCTTCGAGATACGACTGCCAGATGAGATCGGTGACCTGCAGATGATTGAGCGTGTTGACCATGGTCTTGAAGAGCGTCAGCCGCGGCTTCGTCGCTTCGCCCTCGGGCAGCGCCGCGACCGCGTCGAACAGCGTCTTGTTGGCCCATGCGTTGTAGCGTGTGAGCATGCGGGCGTCCTGGGCAGTCATCATGGCGCGTCCTCCTCCGGAGTTTCAGGCCCGAATTGTAGAACTTAACGCGGGACGGGATCACGCGGCACGATTCGAATCCGCATCCCGCCGGTTCGCGCAATACTGCACGGAAGCTGTGCGGGGCAGCGTGCCAGAATTGCCGCATGCGCCAGGCCCATGTGCTCGCCATCCTGCTCGCCGCCGCGCCGCTTCTCGCCGCGTGCGACATGTTCCGCTCGTTCGAAAGCGTCTGCGAAAAGCGGCTCGCACCGACCGCCGTCCACGTGGTCGCCAAGCCGGTGAGCTACAAGTACGACTTTACTCAGCCGACGGGTGCCCTGACATCCCGCGGCGCGCATCGTGCGGGAACCGTCGTGCTCGGGCTCGTCGAGACCGAGATTCGCAGCGAGGCATCGGTGGGCCTGAACGGGATCAGGCAATTCTTCGGCGGTCGCTACTGCATGCGCGCGAATCTGACGGTGAAGCTCGCGTTCGAGCCGATGACGCTTTTCATCGCCAACGAGCAACCCGAGGGGTCATGCGCATTTCGCGTCACGATGGAGCACGAGCTGAAGCACATCGCGGTCTACCAGGATTTCCTGGAGAGATTCGGGACCCGCGTGCAGGAAGATCTCGGGCGCGCGCTCGGTGACGGGATCGTGTACCTCGGGAGCAAGTCAGACGCGGACGCGCACGTGCGGGCAGTTCTCGAAAAGACGCTCACGCCTTACATGCAGGGAGTGCAGGACGAGCTGCGCGCTGCCCAGGCGCGCGTCGACTCGCCGGCCGAGTATGCCCGCCTGGACCGACACCAGGCGTGGTGCGCAGGCAGATGAAGCGGCGTCGGTTCAAGTCCGCAGCGTGACGATCACGATGCCGGCGCAAAGAAGCGTCACGCCGGCGATCTCGAGCCAGGTCATGCGCTCGCGGAAGAAGCGTCGCGACACGACCGCGCTGAAGATCAGCTCGACGAGACCCAGCGTGCGCACGTGGGCGACCGGCTCGATCGCCATGGCGGTGAACCAGCCGGCCGACGCGGCGGCGCCCATGAACCCTGCGAAGAGCGATGCCCGCCACGCGCGCAGCACGCGCATGATCACTTCCGCATCGCGCCATGCGAGCCAGCCGCCGAGCACCAGCGACTGCAAGAGCTGCGCCGCCACGAGCGTGTACGCCGCCGCCATGAGAAAGGGCACGCCGTCGAGCGAGAGGGCCGCGCCGCGATACCCGACTGCCGACAATGCGAATGATGCGCCCGACGCAAGGCCGAGCAGCGCCGGACGTGTCGTCCAGCCCGTGAGCAGGGTGCGAAACGGCCGCTGGCGATCCGCCGGCGAGAGCAGCAAGACGCCGAGGGTCCCGCACAGGATGGCGAGCGCGGCCGCCGCAGTCACGGGATCGCCGAGAAAGACGAACCCGAACACCGCGACCTGGATGATCTCGGTCTTCGAGTAGGCGACGCCGAGCGCGAAGTTTCGCGCCTCCATCACGCGCAGCAGCAGGGCCGTCGCGACGATCTGGCTCAGTCCGGCCACGACCACCCAGAACAGGAACCCGGCATTCGGCGCGGGTATGGCGGCCCGGTCGGCAATGTGCACGACGGCCAGCCAGATCAGTGCAAAAGGCAGGCCATAGAGGAACCGGACGAGTGTCGCCCCGAGCGTCCCGAGGTCGGCTGTCAGGTGCCGCTGCGCGGCATTGCGCATCGTTTGGGCGAACGCCGCCCAGACAGTGATCGGGATCCATAGCCAGTCGGGCGGCGGCACGGGCGCGGGGTCTCAGCTGCCGCGGCCCGCGGTGAACGTGAATCCCGCCTGCTCGAAATAGGCCAGCGCGTTCGGGTCGATCGCGGCAAGCTCCGGGCCGATGTGGCGCGCGAAGTCGATGTCGTGCATGTCGTGGACGCCGCCGGTGATCAGTACCTGCAGGATGCCTTCTCGATCACCGATGTTGCGAAATGCGCGGCACACGCCGGGCGGCACCGAGATCGTGTCGAGTTCCTCCAGCTCGAGGCGCTCCGAGCCGGTGTCGTTCCAGCGCACTTCGAAGCGCCCACGCAGAACGGTGAACGTCTCGTAGGTCTTCACGTGCGCGTGCAGCTCGGGGCCCTGGCCCGGCGGGCACACCGCCAGGGTCATCGCCATCCCGGCCGCCCCGACGATCGGTGCGTTCGACGACACCGGCGTCGCCCCGGACTCGACACCGATCACCGACAATAGCTTGCGGGCATAGACGATGTCCTTGGCGGCCAGCGGAACGGCCGAGTCCGTCTGGGTCGGCAGCGGCCGAAGGTCGCGATAACGTGCGACGCGGCGCAGCATCTCTGCGCGGGACAACTCGATGGTCTTCATTCCGGATTCCTCCTCGCGGGCGAGCGTACTACAGCGCGCGGGAATGAGTCACAATTGGCAGCGTTGGATTTCACCACGATGGACTTCACCACGATCGATTGCCGCAACACCGGACGGGCTTACGGAGGAAGGTTTCCATGACCATGACAGCCATCGAGATAGAGCCCCTTTCCGCGACGTTCGGCGCGCGGATGCACGGCGTGGATCTGGCGCGCCCGCTCGATGATGCGACAGAGCGCGCGATTCGCGTCGCGCTCGACCGGCATCTGCTGGTGTGCTTTCCGGACCAGCAGATCAGCGAGCGCGATCAGATCGGCTTCTCGCGTCGCTTCGGCGAGTTGCAGGTGCACGTGCTCGACCAATACCGACATCCGGAGCATGCGGAGATCTACGTGCTGTCGAATGTCGATCCGGCGACGGACCGTCCGACCGGCACGCATCCGGACCGCGGCACGCTGGTGTGGCATTCCGACCTGTCGTTCCAAGCGCGGCCGGCATTCCTGACCATCCTGTACGGGCGCGAAGTGCCGCGCGGCGGACATGCAACGCTCTACGCCGATATGCGTGCGGCCTACGATGCCCTGGATCCCGCACTGCAAGCCAGGCTAGCTGGCCTACGCGCCATTCACGACCTCGATCAGTCGCGCCGTCGCGCGGGCGAGCCACCCATGTCAGAGGCCCAGCGGCGGGCTGCGCCGCCGGTGGAGCATCCGGTCGTTCGACGCGATCCGGCCACCGGTCGCAAGTCACTCTACGTGAGCTACCACGTCGCCGGCTTCGCAGGCCTGCGCGATGCGGAGGGACGCGCGCTCCTCGAGTCCCTGATGGCACACGCGACCGGCGCGCGCTTCACGCTCGCTTACCGCTGGGAACCGCGTGACGTGGTGGTCTGGGACAATCGGGGGACCATGCACTGCGCGACCGGATACGACACCGGCACGGAACGCCGCGTGATCCACCGCACGGTCGTGCTCGGCGCGGCGCCACAATGAGCGCCCGCAGCGTGCGGGTTGTCGCGGAATCCGGACGCGTCAGACTTCGATCAGATCCGCGATGACCGCCTCGCCACCGGCGGCGCCGATATGGCGCACGGTCCGGTTCCGGCCCAGCGCTTTCGCCCGATAGAGCGCGCGGTCGGCACGCTCGATCCACTGTCGCGAGTCCAGGAGATCGGCCGTCGCCTCTGCCACGCCGATGCTGACCGTGCAGCGCACTTCCGGCTTGCGCGCCACGACCGCTTCCGCCACCTGCCGGCGAACGCGCTCGGCAATCACGCACGCACCCTCGGCGTCGGTATCGGGAAGCACCACGCCGAACTCCTCCCCACCATAGCGTCCCGGCGTATCGGGGTCGCGTAGCGATTCGCGCAGGATCTGTGCGATGTTGCGCAGCGCCTCGTCGCCCACCGGATGCCCGAACTGGTCGTTCACGTTCTTGAAATGATCGATGTCGAGCATCAGTAGCGACACCGGAGAGTCCGAGCGCCAATGTCGCTTGAGCTCGCCCGAGACCACCTCCAGCCAATGGGTCCGGTTCAGCAGCTTGGTCAAGCCGTCCGTTCTGCTCAGCGTGGCGAGCTTCCGGTTCTGCTCGCGGACCCGCCGCGCAAGCCGGTACGTGGTCACCCCGACGATGATCGGATAGGCCACCAGCAGCGGCAAACAGGCGAGCATCACGAGTGGCGAGGTCTCCGGGAAGAAGCGCAGGCCGAAGAGCGCCACCGTCATCGCGCCGCCCACGATCATCAGCCCGATCCCGCGCGCGAGAAGCCGCGCGCCGCCGACGCTGATCTTGTCCATGCTCATCATCGCGATCAGCATGACGCTCGGCAGCGTGTTGAACGCCATCAGCGCGATCCACATCCCGCCCGCCGCCGAATCGGCGAGCAGGTTGAGGACCTCCGTGCCATACGGGTCGCGGCTACGGACCGCGAGCCAGTAGCAAACGTGCGGCCAGACGAAGCAGTTGATGACGAGCGCCACCCACATCGCAATCGGGGAGCGATTCTCGTAGAGCACGGCCGCAGCGCACAGTGAGCCGAGCCCCAGGGCGAGTACGCGCGGTCCGTAGAGGCGCTTGGCGAGCCGCAGACCCTGCTCGCGCGTGCGGCCCGCGTACTCGGCGGCGATTTCATGCGCAGCCTGCTCGGCCACGGTCGGATCGGCCGCTTTGGCCGGATCGTCGGTCAATGGGTGATTGCTTTCCGTCATGGTCGTTCGATCGACGCTGGCCTCTCCGTCGCTTGCGGTCCCGGTGATGGATGCGCTCGCCATGGCGAGTCATCGTAACCGGGGCAGCCCCTGCCCGTCACGCATATCCCGCCGAACGGCGCAAACGGGCCAACGACCGGCGCCTGCTCGGCCCCGGGAGGCCGGGGACGCCCTGGCTCCGTAGTAGACTGGCGGGATCGGAAATGCGCCCTCAGGAGGACTGTATGCAACGACGCCGCCTTGGCAAGAACGGACTGGAAGTCTCCGCCCTCGGACTGGGCTGCATGGCCATGACCGCCCTCTACGGACCGGTGGACCAGGACGAGGCAATCGCCACCATACGCGCGGCGCTCGATGCGGGGGCAGATTTTCTCGACACCGCGGATGCCTATGCGGACGGGAAGAACGAGGAGCTGGTCGGCCGCGCACTCGCCGACGGTTATCGCAAGAAAGCGCTTATCGCCACGAAGTTCGGCAATGTGCGATCGGCGGACGGCAAGCCATCCGCAAATGGCCGGCCCGAATACGTCATCGAGGCTTGCAACGCGAGCCTCGCCCGCCTCGGCGTGGAGACGATCGATCTCTACTATCAACACCGCGTGGATGCGAGCGTGCCCATCGAGGACACCGTCGGTGCGATGAAGCAGCTGGTCGAGCAGGGCAAGGTGCGCCACCTGGGCCTCTCGGAGGCCGGCGCCAAGACGATCCGTCGCGCCGCGGCGGTGCATCCGATCGCCGCCCTGCAGACCGAGTACTCGGTATGGTGCCGGGTCGTCGAGGGGGACATCCTCGCAACCTGCCGCGAGCTCGGCATCGGATTCGTGCCGTACTCGCCGCTCGGACGCGGCATGTTGACGGGCGCGATCAAGAGCCTCGCCGACCTCGGCGAGAAAGACCGCCGGCGCGACCACCCGCGCTTTCATGCCGGGAACGTGGAGAACAATGCCGCGCTCGTGCGCCCGTTGCTCGAGATGGCCGCGGCCAAGGGCTGCACGCCCGCGCAACTCGCGCTCGCGTGGCTGCTCGCGCAGGGCGCCGATATGGTGCCGATCCCCGGGACCAAGCGCCGCACGCATCTGCGCGAGAACCTCGGGGCGCTCGAGATCAAGCTCTCGGCCGACGAAGTCGCCACGCTGTCCGGCACGATCGACGCGTCGAAGGTTCAAGGCACCCGCTATCCCGCAGGGCAGCTGCCGCTGCTTGGCGTCTAGGTTGATGCGGTCGCTGTAATCGAGGTTTGCACGTGATGACCGTCGCGGCGCTCGCCGCGTATCTCGCTGCCGGGCGCACGACCAGCCGCGCGCTCGTGGAAGAATCGCTCGCGCGTATCGCCGATCCGGCCGGCGAAGGCGCGCGCACCTTTCTGACGACTTATTCGGACACGGCCCGCGCAGAGGCGGATCATGCGGACCGTCTGCGGCGTGCGGGCATTGTCCGCTCGCCGCTGGACGGATTGCCCGTTTCGGTCAAGGATCTCTTCGACGTCGGCGGCGACATCACACGCGCAGGATCGAAGATTCTCGCCGACGCGCCGCCCGCGGCGGCCGATGCGCCGGTCGTCGCACGCCTCCGCGCCGCAGGGGCGATCATCGTCGGTCGGACCAACATGGTCGAGTTCGCGTTCGGAGCGGTCGGGCTCAATCAGCACTACGACACGCCGCGCAATCCCTGGGATCGTGCGATTGGCCGAGTGCCCGGCGGCTCTTCGTCCGGGGCGGGCGTCGCGGTGGCGGACGGCATGTGCGTGATGGGACTCGGCAGCGACACGCGCGGCTCGGTACGCATCCCCGCCGCCCTCAACGGAGTTGCCGGGTTCAAGC
>JBAVOG010000249.1:0-1655 GCA_049691875.1 Burkholderiales bacterium
GTATGCGCTTCACCCCTATGAGCCGACCTGCTCAGCTTCGGTTTCGATAACTGCCAAGTGTCAGAAGCGGTGGGTTCGGCGATGACGAAAAAATCCATTGAAAATGTGAACCAACTGCTCGTTCAGCCCACTCGCAACAATCACCCAAAACATGGATCAAACAGCGCGCCTGAGTAAGAACCAGGCCAATTTTTTTGTGAACGTCCGCTATGGGTCAGATGCTGACGTTACCAATGCCGATTACCATTTCCGCTTAGTGCCAATCCAATGGGATTCACTAACGATGAGGACCGTTTCAGTTGAGAGCCACCGGCTCGACGAATGTCCGCTTTGGGTTGCCGATTCAACCGATCGCCGCAACACACTCGGCGAACTTCTCTGCTGGTGAGTGATACTGCAAGGTCTTTCTGGGCCGCCCGTTGAGCTCGCGCGCCACGGCATTTAGCTTGGCCTGGCTGTGCACCGAGAGGTCGGTGCTTTTTGGGAAGTACTGGCGTAGAAGGCGGTTTGTGTTCTCGTTCGTGCCACGCTGCCAGGGGCTGTGGGGATCGCAGAAGTAGATGTCCAGGTCCATGGCGAGCGTCAGGCGCTTGTGATCGGCAAGTTCCTTGCCCCGATCCCAAGTGAGAGACCGGCGCAGTTCCCGTGGCAAGTGCTGCACCTGTCTGGCAAGCGCGGCCACGACACTGGCGGTATCCTTGTTCTTTATCCTGGCCAGCATTGCGTAGCGGGTGTGACGCTCAACGAGCGTGACGATATAGCTGTTCTTAGAGCCGGCGATCAGATCACCTTCCCAATGGCCGGGGACGGCGCGGTCCTCCACGGTCGCGGGTCTCTCCCGGATTGAGATCGCATCCTTGATCTGTCCCAGTCCGTCGCGCTTGAGGCTCGCATGCCGCGAGCGGCGGATCGTCCGTGTCGCACGAAGATGCGCAAGAAGTTCCTTCTTCAGAACGCCCCGCGTCTGGATGAACAGGCTTCGGTAGATCGTCTCATGGGACACGCGGGCGGTCTCGTCGTCGGGATGGGCGCACTTCAGCCAGCCTGCGATCTGCTGCGGCGACCACTTGCGCTGAAGTTTGACCGATACTCTCCGGCAAAGCGTAGGGCGACAAGCCAGCTTGCAGGGCTTGGGACGCAGGGCGCGGTCCCACGCCGCCTGATCTGACTGGACCGCCCGATAGAAAGCGCGCCCGCCATTGCGGCTTACCTCGCGGCTGATCGTCGACGGGGCCCGCCGTAATTGGCAGGCGATGGCACGCAGGGACAGCCGGGCCCGCAGCCCTCTGGAGACCTCCTCGCGTTCCGCCAGCGTCAGTGCCAGGCGCGACCTTCGCCGCTCCGCAGGACGAATGCCGCCGGTCCTCGCCAGCACCGGATAGATTGATGACGAGTTCCGATCAAACCGCCGCCCGATCGAGCTCATCGACTCTCCCCGCTGCCAGCGATCCCAGATCTCCGACTTCTGCTTCTCCGTGAAATAGATCCGTCCGCGATAGCCCATCTGCAACACCCCATCTCTGCTAAAAGATTGAATGTTGCGACGACCCATTGAGCCCGCCGTCAGAAGCGGACATAGGCAATGTCCATCGCGATGTCCGCTAAGTGCCAAGGGCGGACATCCAATCAGCCCTGGTTATTTCTTCGCCTCGGTG
>JBAVOG010000250.1:0-5374 GCA_049691875.1 Burkholderiales bacterium
CAGGAACGCCGCGGCCGCGCCATGGCAGGCACGGCCGCGTTTGCGAAGGATCCGGGCACGTCAGCCGCGCCCGGTAGCCCTGCTAGAACGTGCAGGGATTCTCCGCTTTCGTCGGGGCAAGCTGCTCCAGCGGCTGGTCCGGAGCCGGGATCGCCGCGCTGAATTTCAGGAAGTCCCACTCCTCCTTGTAAGTGCCTTCGGGCTTGACCGTGAACGTGTAGGCCTCCTGCATCATCTGGTGGTCCCAGTTCCGGAAATAGCCCTTGCGCGGCTTGAGGAGGTCGAACTTGGCCTCCGTCTCGAAGTAGGCGATCAGCTTGTCCGTGTCGGTCGACTTCGTCTCGCTCATCGCCTGGGCCATGGCTTTCAGCGAGACGTACTCGATCCACGCGTGGTTCTCCGGCGTCTTGCCGTGCTTCTTCCGGAACGCAGCGACGAAAGCCTTCGTGCCCGGGGTATCGATGTCCTGGTGCCAGACCGTCGGCCAGATGCCGCCAAGGTTGCCGCGGCCCGCCGCCCACGCGTCCGCGGTGTTGAGGTTGAAGCCGGCAACCGGGTATGGCAGGCCGAACTCGGAGTACTGCTTGACGAAGTTGGTGACCTGGTTGCCACCCAGGTTCGTCGCGACGAGGTCGGGCTTCGCCTGCCGGACCTTGAGCAGGTACGCGCTGAAGTCGGTCGCGTCGGTGGCGACCAGCTCGTCGGCAATGACGGTACCGCCGTTGGCAGTGACGAACTTCTTGGCGGCCTTGGCGAGATCGTGGCCGAAGAGATAATCCGAGGTCAGGGCGAAAATGCGCTTGCCCTTGATCAATCCGTCGCGCAGGAGGCCCTGACCCTCTGCGTTCACCATCACCGTGACGGGGATGTCGACGTGGAAGGTATAGCGGTTGCAGTTCTTGCCGCGCAGCGCGTCCGAACGCGCGCCGGTGCTCATAAACAGGCGCTTGTTGCGCGCCGCCACCTGCATGATCGTGAGCGCGGAAGCCGAGTTGATCTCGCCGATGAGCACCTCGACGCCATCGCGCTCGAACATGCGCTGGGCCTTGGTCGAGGCGGTGGCCGGGTTGACGGAGTCCTCCGACAGGATCTCGATCTGGCGCCCGTTGATGCCGCCCGATGCGTTGATCTCCTCCTCGGCCATCTTGATGCCCTGGACCGCCCAGCCGCCGAGCGCGCCCAGAAAGCCGGTCATCGGTGTGAGGTGTCCGATCTTGATCTTGGTCGTCTGGCTGCGCACGATCGCCGGAAAGCCGAGGGCGACCACCCCTGCGACGGTGGCTCCGGCCTTCAGGACGCTTCGCCGACGCGGCGATTTCACGGCCGATGTGATGTCTTTGCTATAGGTTTTCATGGCTGATCTCCTCCCATTGATGGACCAACAACGGACCAAGTATCCGACCGATTGGGGTCGGGTGCAGCACAGCCGCCCCGGTTTTTGCAGTCTAGAAGAGCGGTGCGGCCGGCCGGCAGTACTGTTTTCCGAGATTGGGTATAAGCTAAACATATAGCTTGCGGGCGCGGTGAGGATTCGGAGGAGGACCATCGTGGACTTGCGGCAGTTGCGCTATTTCACGCAGATCGTCGAGAGCGGCAGCCTTTCGAAGGCTTCGCGGCAGCTTTTCATCGCCCAGCCGGCGCTCAGCCAGCAGTTGAGCAAGCTCGAGAGCGAGGTCGGCAAGCCTTTGCTGAACCGGTCCGCGCGGGGCGTCGCCCCCACCGACAGCGGGCTTGCCCTCTATCACCACGCGCGGTTCATGCTGCGCCAGCTCGACCAGGCGCTGTCCATCGCGCGCCAGGAGTCGAAAGCAGTTCAGGGCATGGTCTCGGTGGGCCTTCCCGCGACCACGGTCTCGGCGCTCGGCCTGCCGCTGGTGCGCCGCCTGCACGAGCGTTACCCGGGAATCCTGGTCAACGTGGTCGAAGGCATGAGCGGGCACATCGGGCACATGATGCGGTCCGGCCAGCTGGATTTTGCGGTTCTCTTCAGCAACGACATGGCGCGCGACGTCGCGGTCGACGCGTTGCTCGAGGAAGAACTGTTCGTGATGCTGCCCCGCCACAGCACTCTCGTCTCGCCGCGACGCTTCAGCGTCACGATCGCCGAGGCCGCCGCGCTGCCGCTCATCCTGCCCACGGGCGCGCACGGGCTGCGCCGCCGCATCTCCACGGAATTCGAGCAGCGCAACCTTTCGGCGCATATCGTCGCCGAGATCGATTCCCTCTCGCTCCTGATGAGCTGCGTCTACGACGGCATGGGCGCGACGATCAAGCCGATGGGGGCCATCTATCTCGAGGGCCAGCGCGGCCGGAAGTGGCGCGCGCTCGCCGTCTCCGACGCCCACCTCGTGCGGCGTAACTATCTGTATTCCCTGCCGCCCGAGCGACTTTCGGCGGCCGGCACAGTGGTTGCCGCGGAGATCAAGGACACCGCGCGCGAGCTCGTGCAATCGGGCGCCTGGACGGGCGTCGAGCTCGTCAAGCCTGCTTCCCCGTAGCGATTTGCGGTGCGGCCGACCGATCGATCCGCGATGCAGGATCGATTTTGACACGCGCCTTTTTGACACATGCAATATTGGACTATACATTCCGCCCCGAATGTCGCGCACAGATCGTGAGAACTGCGTCGGATGACCACACCTGAATACGACGTCGTCGTCGTCGGCGCCGGCAACGCCGCATTCTGCGCGGCGCTCTCGGCCCGCGAACGCTGCGAGCGCGTGCTGGTGCTGGAGCGCGCACGCGAGGACGAAGCCGGCGGCAACACTCGCTTCACGGCAGGCGCGATGCGCGTGGTCTATGACGGCGTGGAGGACTTGCGCAAGCTCATGCCCGATCTCACCGAGGAAGAGATCGCGCGCACCGACTTCGGCACCTATACCGCGGACCAGTTCTTCGACGACATGAGCCGGGTCACGCAATACCGGTGCGATCCCGACCTCACCGAGATCCTGGTCAGAAGAAGCCACGCGACATTGCAGTGGATGCGCGAGAAGGGCGTGCGGTTCGTGCCGATCTACGGCCGCCAGGCCTTCAAGATCGACGGCAAGTTCAAATTCTGGGGCGGACTCACGGTGGAAGCCTGGGGCGGCGGAGAAGGATTGGTCGAGGCCTGGACCAAATCCGCGCAGAAGCATGGCGTGGAAGTCTGGTACGCCGCGCGCGCCGTTTCGCTGATCGCCGATGACGACGGCGTGCACGGCGTACGCGTCAAGAAGGACGGCAGGACCGTCGCGGTGCCCGCGAGGAGCGTAGTGCTCGCGGGCGGTGGCTTCCAGGCGAACCCCGAATGGCGTGCGCGCTACCTCGGCGCGGGCTGGGAGCTCGCCAAGGTGCGCGGCACGCGCTTCAACACCGGCGACGTGATCAAGATGGCGCTCGACATCGGCGCTGCGCCCGTGGGCAACTGGTCGGGGTGTCATGCCGTCGGCTGGGAGCGAAATGCCCCGGAGTTCGGCGATCTCGCGGTGGGCGACCAGTTTCAGAAGCACTCCTACCCCTTCGGCATCATGCTGAATGCCGAGGGCAAGCGCTTCGTCGACGAGGGCGCGGACTTTCGCAATTACACGTACGCCAAGTACGGGCGGGTGATCCTCAACCAGCCGGGGCAATTCGCCTGGCAGGTGTTCGATGCCAAGGTGAAGCATCTCCTGCGGGACGAGTACAAGATCAAGCAGGTCACCAAGGTCACGGCGCAGACCCTGGAGGACCTCGTCGGAAAACTGGACGACGTCGACGCCGCGGCGGCGCTCGCCGAGATCAAGACTTACAACGCTGCGGTGAAGACCGGCATCGTCTTCAATCCGAACGTCAAGGACGGTCGGTGCACCGAGGGGCTCGCGGTGCCCAAGTCGAACTGGGCGAACGCCCTCGACACGCCTCCCTACGAGGCTTACGCGGTAACGTGCGGAATCACCTTCACGTTCGGTGGCCTCAGGATCAATACCGACGCGCAGGTGATGAATTCGGACGGCGAGCCGATTCCGGGGCTCTTTGCGGCGGGTGAGCTCGTCGGCGGCATCTTCTACTTCAACTATCCCGGCGGCACCGGGCTCACCAACGGCGCGGTGTTCGGGAAGATCGCCGGCGCGAGCGCCGCGGCAGCGGTGAGATAGCGGCTGCGCAAGAACCGTTTTCGGAGAGAACCATGAGCGCGGAAACTCGTGCACCAGGTCCGGCCGTGAGCGCTCGCAACATCGGCTATGTCGGTCACTCGGACATGGCGGGCAAGGGCGACGGCGTCCAGGTCATGATCCACAAGGGGCATGCCTTCGTCGGCCACTCGTTCAACGAAGGCATCACGATTCTCGACGTCAAGAACCCGTCCGACCCGAAAGTCGTGAACTTCATCGGCTGCGCGCCGAACACGCGCTCGTTGCACCTCCAGATCCATGACGACCTGTTGATCGCCGTGAACGGGCCCAGCGTCTGGTCGATGGCGCAGTTTCAGGATCCGAAAAATTACTTCTCCGGCTCGATCGCGGAGAAACTGGCCGCAACCGGCATCAAGTTCGAAGCCGGGATCCGGATGTTCGATGTCTCCAGGCCAGCCGAGCCGCGCGAGATCGGCTTCATGTCGACCGGCGGATTCGGTCCCCACCGGGTCTGGTATGACGGAGGGAAATACGCCTACGCCTCCATTCATTTCGACGGATATTCGGATCACATCTTTGCCTCGATCGACATGTCGAACCCGGCCCGCCCGGAAGTGGTCGGCAAGTGGTGGATCGAAGGCATGCACGAAGCGGGCGGCGAGACGCCGGGCTGGGATTCCAAGCGCCGCTATGCGCTCCACCACGGGCTGGTATCGGGAGACTACGCTTTTTGCGCCTGGCGCGACGGCGGGATGACCGTTCTCGACGTCGCGGACCGCAGCAACATGAAGTTGCTGGCGCACCGCAACTGGACGTCATCCTTCGGGGGCGGCACGCACTCCTGTCTTCCTCTGCTGGACAGAGATCTGCTCGTCGTCGCCGACGAGCCGTTCGCCTCGAACTGCGAGACGGGCAAGCGCTACATCTGGATCTTCGACGTGCAGGACAAGACCAATCCCATCAGCATCGCGACGATGCCCCAGCCGAACGAGATCGACTATTGCAGGAAGCCGGGCGCTTTCGGACCGCACAACCTGCACGAGAATCGGAAGGGATCGCTGCAATCATCCAAGCTGGTATTCGGTACCTATCACAATGCGGGCGTCCGGGCCTACGATGTCGCCAACCCGTTCCAGCCGGTCGACGTGGGCCACTACGTCCCGCCCGACCCGCGTGCCCTGGTCGATCCGCGTCCCAACCGGCCGCGCGTCATCCAGAGCACGGACGTCTACGTCGACCCAAATGGATTGATGTACCTGACCGACAAGAACGCCGGGTTA
>JBAVOG010000251.1:0-3111 GCA_049691875.1 Burkholderiales bacterium
GGGCCACACAGGCCAAGCGGATCGAATTTCAGCACAATCGCCGGGCGTGTTGGCGTGCGCCGGCGCCTTCTTCGCTCGAGATTGGTCGTGCCACGGGAAAGAGTTGAGGATTATCCTTCCTATACTCTCGTCCGCAGTCCGACCTTTGGCAGTGAAGACATTCTGCCATCTCTCGACTCACACATTCACCGGCGCGGATTTCTGCGCGGCGCGTTTCATGCCTGCCAGCAACTCGCCCGCACCCGCACCCCATTTCGAAATCACGCTCACGGCCTGCGTGAATGGCACGTCGACCGGATACACGCGCTCGTTCGCGATGATGTAGATAGAGCCGGCGGCGGGGGTGGGCACCGAGGGCACGAATACCGCGCATTGGCCGTCGCCGCAGTCCTCGACAAGGAAGGCCGGCACGAGGGCATCCTCGATTTGTACCAACACCACGGCAAAGGTTTGCTCGTCCGTTTCGCCGGCGATGCGGCCCGCGAGCCCGCGGATCAGCGCATAACCTGGAATTTTCTCGAGGACTGACCGTTCGAGCGCATTCTTCGCTCGCAGGCCGGGGCCCGTGCGCACGGCGATCCCGCAGACGAAGCAGCCGCCGATCAGCGCCAACATCGCGATCACCTCGCGGAACGGCAACGTCACGGGCAGTCCCTGGGTGATTGGCGCGACCAGCCCCATCACGCCCGCGAATGCCTTCAACAGCAAGAGCACGCTCAGGTACACGGGAATGATAACGAGTACGCCACCGATCAGCGTGGTCTTGGTGAATTCAGCGATGGCCCGCATCTGTGTCTTCCTTTGGCCGATGTGATGTCGCATTGTGCAGCAGCCCCGGCCAGCCCTGGCTTAGCCCCTGCCGCGGGGAAGTTGATGAGCTTCGAGACGTGAAATATTAGTACCTTCTCTTCAATGAGAAAGCTCGCGCGCAGCGCCCGGGAATGACCGCCGCTGTCGCTTCGGCTTGCGAGAGTCATGAGCCGAGCGCACCATTGAGGACGCGCTTTCAACCAGGAAATCCGCCATGCCCACGAAACTCTTCGCTGAATTCCTCGGTACGTTCTGGCTGGTACTCGGCGGCTGCGGCGCGGCGGTGCTCTCGGCGGCGTTTCCCGGGCTCGGGATCGGTTTCACCGGAGTTTCCCTCGCATTCGGCCTCTCGGTCCTCACCGCCGTCTATGCCCTCGGGCCGATCTCGGGCGGTCATTTCAATCCAGCCGTGTCGTTCGGGTTGTGGGCTGGCGGCCGGTTTCCGGCCGCGCACCTCCTGCCCTATTGGGTAGCGCAGCTTGCGGGCGCGATCGTCGCCGCGGCGGTCCTATATGTCATCGCGACCGGCCGGGCGGGCTTCGACCCGTCGGCAGGCTTCGCTTCGAACGGCTTCGGCTCGCTCTCGCCCGGCAAGTACAGCATGGGCGCCGCGATCGTCACCGAGGTCGTGATGACGTTCATGTTCTTGATCGTCATCCTCGGCGCGACGCATCAGCGCGCGCCCGTCGGATTCGCCGGCCTCGCGATCGGACTCGCGCTGACGCTCATTCACCTCATCAGCATCCCGGTCACGAACACGTCGGTCAATCCCGCCCGCAGCACCGGCCCGGCCCTCTTCGCTGGGATGGCTTATGTCCAGCAACTCTGGCTCTTCTGGCTTGCGCCACTCGCCGGTGCGGCGCTTGGCGGCCTCGTCTACCGCACGATGCTCGAGCACGAGATCGAGCCGCCGGTCGCGGGCCGACGGTCATAGCGAGAGGTCTTTCGGGGTGTGGCCGAGAAGGAGCTGCACCGCTCGGAAGTTATGCGCGCTCACCTGGTTGCGGGACAACGCCCCGGGCTTCGTGAAAATGCCCACCGCCTGCGCCATCGGCCTCGAAAAGGTCCTCGGCGGCACGCTTGTGCCGCCGTCAGGTGCTCTCGGCCACTCCGCAAGCTACCGAGCTTTGGGATCGCGGACCACGTTGGGGTCAAGGTGGAACGTCGGCTGTATGCCGCTGCACGCAAGGCGAGGCACCGCCGAATTCCCGGCCCGAACGAAAGACAACCACCTCATTTTTCTACGCCGATCACTCCAACCTCGACCCGGCGGTTCTTCGCGCGCCCCTCTGCTTTGCTGTTATCAGCGATCGGCATGGTCTCGCCCGCGCCGCTGACCTGAAACCTTTTGGCATCGGCCCCGAGACTGATCAGATAGTCGCGGACCGCTTCCGCACGCTGCATCGAAAGGGTCGAGTTGTGGCTTGGCTCACCTACGTTGTCGGTGTAACCAGTGATTATCACCTTGTCGGCGCGGCTGAATTCTTCTTTCGCCTGTTCGCGGTACTCTTTAATCTTGCCCTTCCCCTCCGGCGTCAGTTCCGACTTGTCGAACTCAAACAGCGCTGCTTCCGGGAATATCATGACTTTCGCGACCGGCGTCATCACGCTGACCGTCGCGGATGCCGTCCGTGATCCTCCCTCACCTGCTGCACTGATCGTATATTGCGTAGTGCTCCCGGGACATACCTCCTTGGACCCGCTGGCATCGACTGTCCCGACTCCCTGGTCGATCGAGACCTTGGAAGCATTCGTCGACGACCAGGTCAGGGTCGCGCACTGACCCTGCTTGACAGCGGCTGGGTTCCCCGACAAAGAAACCGTGAGGGGAGTCGGGGTACAGCCAGCCAGCAGAACGAAACAGAGAACGGCATATTTCAATTTCATGACCTTCTCCTTTTTAGGGTGGCCCTCGCCTAATCCACCATGCGAATTTGAGGGCGTACTTGCGCGTGCCATCTTGGACGCTGCGCCGCGTGTTAGCTGGCGTCTGTGCGCTAGCAAACATAACCTGGGGAATCCGCGGCGAGCACCGCTGGTCAACTATGGACTGGGTTCCCGCAATGCAATCCAATGCTGATTATACTACTGGCTAGAAATACAGTTCTCGATGGGGTGCAGGGGGTCGAGTGTTCGAATCACTTCGCCCCGACCAATCGACTCAACGAGTTAGGCCGCGCCTCTGCGGCCTTTTCATTTTCCTGCGTGAGTCTTGTGTGAATGTCGGCGGCTGCGCCGCCGATCAGGCGCTCGAGGATGCTCGAGGACCCGGTGGTGATCGAGACGATCCTCGCTCACCTG
>JBAVOG010000252.1:0-16298 GCA_049691875.1 Burkholderiales bacterium
CCCCGAGGCCGCGGAAAAGTCGCGCACCGCCGAGCAGACGGCCGCGGCGGATCTCGACGCCGCTAGGTCGCGCGAAACGGCGGCGCACTATGACGAGAAGGCGGCGGAAGCCGTGCTGCTTGCAATCCCGGCTGCCGACGGAAAGGAAAAGCGCCTGGTGAATCTGGAATCGCCGGTGGCCGGAAAGGTCCTGCGCGTCCTGGAGCGTAGCGAGCGCACCGTGGCCGCCGGAACACAGGTCATGGTGATCGGCGATCCATCGCGGTTCGAGATCGTTGCAGACGTGCTCTCCACCGACGCGGTCAAGATCAAGGCGGGTGCGCCGGGTAGGCTGGTGGAGTGGGGTGGAGACAAGCCCCTGGCGGCGCGGGTGCGCGTGGTCGAGCCGTATGCGTTCACGAAGGTCTCGGCGCTCGGCATCGAGGAAAAGCGCGTGAACGTCGTGATGGATCCGGTGGACCCGCTCGGGCCGCTTGGCGACGGCTACCGAGTCGAGGCGCAGATCGTCGTCTGGTCCCAGCCCGATGCCTTGCAGGTGCCGGCTGCCGCGGTCGTCCGCAGCGGCGCGGGATGGGCGGTATTCGTGGTGCAGGACGGGCGGACACACCGCCGAGCGGTCCGCATCGGACAGCGAAATCCGTTCGCGGTGCAGATCCTGGAAGGGCTCTCATCAGGCGACCTCGTGGTCAAGTATCCCGGCAACCAGATCGAAGACGGGAGCCGCGTGCGCGTGCGGCAGTGATCGCCTTGGCTCGCGGGCCGGGTGTCGGAGAGACGACGGGGGTGACGCGTGCTCGCCGACGTCAGGTCGTCCATGTGGTTGACGTGGACTGAACGCGCCCGAGCGCATGCGACGGTTTGGAAAGACATCCTCCTATCGGTCCAGCGGCACCGTTCGTGCGGAATGCTGCCTTTGGCCTTGGCTGACCGGCACGTAGACTGTCGCCAGGGTTGGATTGCCCGCGCCGAGTTCAGAAATGCGCGAAGGTCGCGCGTATCGGCAGCAGGGAGTCCGACGGATGGAGGGAAAGACCTTTCGTGGCCAACGTTACTCTCGCATACGATGGCGGTGCCATCGTCAACCAGTGTCGCGAGGCAGCCCGGGCACGCCTGGGCGTGCAGCTTCCGCCACTCCTTGCTTCCCTCGCGGAGCGGCTCCAAAAAGAGAGTCAGTCCAGCCGGGACCGTGAGGAGCGTGAGCAGTTCGCCGAGGCGATGCAGCGCCTTCGCGATGGACAGACGACGTTCGTGGAGGCGTTTCAGAAGGAGCTGGTGGCGCAGATCGACGGTTCCACTGATGCTTTGCAGAAAGGGCAGCTCAGGAACGGTGACGACCCTGACCTCTCGATGCTCAAGACGAACCTGCTCGAGAATCAGGTTGCGGTGAGCAGGCTTGCCGTTCATCTCAAGCAGGCTGTGGGCGCCGAGCTCGCGCAGTTTTCCGGCCGCATAGCGTCCGCGTTCGGACTTGGAACGCTGGATGACGGCGACAATCCGGTTGGTCCGATGGCCATTGCATACGCGGTGTACGCCGGAATCGACGCGCTGGATATCAAGCCACGCGTGGCGCGCGCCTTGCGACCCGATCTCGAGAAACAACTCGTCGTGCCGGTCGGCGATCTCTATCGCGTCATGAACGGCGCGCTCGAGCGCGCTGGCATCTCGCCCGCTGCGCCGCGCAGCAATTTTGCCGAAGGCTCGGCGACAGAAGGCGCTCAGGGGGCGGGCGGCCAGCAGGACGCGGAACCATCGGCGGCGGCGAAAGCGGCGGCCGCGCAGACAGTGGCCGCAATGCTGGGCGTCACAGCCGTTCCTCCGCCCGTTGCGATGTTTCTCACCGCGACCTGGTCGCAAGTACTGGCCCGGGTGCACGGGCAGGGGACCAGCAGTGCCGCCTGGCGCGATGCGGTAGACGTGATGAACGAGCTCATTGCCAGTGTGAAGCTGGGCATCGATCCGGCGGAGCGTGCGCGTCTCAAAAGCGTGCTTCCCGAATTGCTGAGGAAGCTCCAGGCGGGAATGGACGCAGTCGCACTCGATGCGAACAAGCGCAAAGCAGTGCTCGACATGCTGATGGTCCATCATCGCGAAATCATCGTCGGCAGTGCGCGTCCTGCGCACGCCTGAAGCCCCAAAAAAATGACGGCCCGCAGGCCGTCAATAGGGAGGAAGAGCGCGATGACCCGCGCCTTCGGAGGTAACAGACCGGTGGGGCCGGTCTGCTAGTGTGACTATAGGGTAGGCCGGCGCGCCACGCAATATGACGGTGTCCTAGATCCGCTCCGGAGGTCCCGCCGCGCGAGCGGGGTGAATCGGCCAAGCCATTGAACCTAGGCGCCCAATTGGCCACCGTCGCCCTGCAGGGCCTAGGCCATAGGGCCTAGCGACTTGACCCGTCGACAGCACCCTCCGACAGCATCTTTCAATCGGTCGCGCGGAACGGGTCCGGGTCGCCGCCGAGCACCCGATCGAGTATCCGCCGTTCGCGTCGATCGATGATGCCGAGAAACTCGTCCGCGCCGCGCATGTGGCGAAACGCCTGGAAACCGCGCTCCAGGAATTCGTGCAAGTCGCCGAGACCCGCCGCATGCGCCGGGCCGCGCATCATCTCGACCGCCTTCGCGATGAGCGGCTTCCTGGATAGCGTGTCGAGGGCCACGCCGATCTTTCCGGCCAGCCCGATCTGCCGCTCCCGGTCCGCGCGGCTCGAACTGGCGCGAAACGCTGCGGTGTACCCAGGGGTGTCGATCACCATGGGCGCCCCCGCCGGGAGGCTCGCGCGCAGCGCAGCGACCAGCGCAGCGTCCAGTTCCTCCGAAAGGCAGTCGAGCGAAATCGCCAACCCGAACGTCCGGACCGCACTGATCGGAAGCAGGCGCGTCATCGTCGGCAGAATCCGCGCCATCTCCGCGTCCCGCTCGCTGAAGTCCTTCGGTCCGTACAGATCCTCGAGAAAGAAGCGTGCGGCGGGTCCGTGGCGCGGATCTGCGAGCAAGTCGGCGTACGTGCTTGCGAGCCGTCCGGCCTGCCATGCGCGTAGCGTCAATCGATCGTCGCCGGCGCGTCGCGCCGCGGCACGAATGCCGCGCACGCGTGCGAGATCCGCGCGGATCGCGTCGACGATCGCGGTTTTCTCATTCGAAGCGAAGAATGCGACCATGGTGCCGGAGGGGATTATAGGGAGCGATGGCCCGCGTGCGAAGGTTTAGAAGTCGGGCTCTAAGGTTTGCACCGGGGGCTCCGCTAGAATCAATTGGTGACGGAAGCGATCACGCGGCGGAAATTCCTGAAGGCCGGGGCGGTGGGCACATTGCTGCTCGCCACTGCCAGGCTGGGCCGAGTCGAATCGGCATCGGGAAACGCGAACGTGGCGGAGTCGATTTCGATGCTCGGCGCGGGCGCTCGCGACGTTCTCGGCGCAATCGCTCCTGTCATGCTGGCAGGAGCGTTGCCGATCGATTCGACGAGTCGATCGGAACGCGTCCAGTCGACCATCGCCGGCGTGGAGCGAGCCATCGCCGGACTTCCTTCGCATGCGCAGGCCGAGTTGCACGACCTGTTCGCATTGCTCGCATTCGCTCCCTCCCGATGGTTGCTCGCCGGATTGCGGCATCCCTGGCGCGAATCCTCGGCGGACGAGATTGCGGCGTTCCTGCTGCAATGGCGGGTGAGTGGCTGGGCACTCAAGAAGCAGGCTTACCTTGCTCTGCACGAGCTGGTGTTTGCCGCCTTCTACGCGGATCCGGCGAGCTGGCCGGCGATCGGGTATCCAGGCCCGCCGCGCCTCGATTGAGATGCGCTGAGATGTTTGCCGATCCGATCGATGAGGGGCTCGCGCGCGGCTGGAAGGTTGTGGATGCCTCGCGGCAGTCTGGCAACGTCGACCTGGACGCTGACGTGGTCATCGTCGGCACTGGGGCAGGCGGTGGAGTCACCGCAGAAATTCTCAGCGCGGCGGGCCTCGCGGTCGTGATGCTCGAAGAAGGTCCGCTCAAGAGCTCGCGCGATTTCCACATGCGCGAGTCGGATGCCTACCCACAGCTGTATCAGGAATCCGCTGCACGCAAGACGCTGGACAAGGCCGTCACCCTGCTACAAGGACGGTGCGTGGGCGGATCAACGACAGTCAACTGGACCTCGACCTTCCGTACGCCATCGGCCACCCTCGCATACTGGCAGCGCGAGTTCGGGCTGGAAGGCTTGTCCGACGACCAGTTGCGTCCGTGGTTCGAGATGATGGAGCGCCGCCTTTCGGTGGCGCCGTGGGCCGTGACCCCGAACGCGAACAACGCGCTCCTGCAGCGCGGTGCGACGCGCCTGGGCATCGCGACCGGTGTGATCCGACGCAATGTCCGCGGCTGTCTCAACCTGGGCTACTGCGGCATGGGGTGTCCGACGAACGCCAAGCAATCCATGCTCGTGACGACGGTGCCCGCAGCGCTCGACCGTGGCGCCACACTCGTCACGCGTGTGCGGGTCGAGCGTGTGGTCGAGCGGGGCGGGCGCATCGTGCAGCTGGAGGCCGTGGGGCTCGATGCGCAGGGAACTCGCGTGGGCGGGGCAGGCCTGATCGTACGTGCCCGGCATTACGTGCTCGCGGCCGGTGCCGTCGGCTCCCCGGCGATACTGCTGCGCAGCGGGGTGCCGGATCCGTGGCGGCGCGTCGGCGCACGAACATTTCTCCACCCGACGGTCGTCTCGGCTGCGATCTTTTCCGAGCGAGTCGACGGCTACGCCGGTGCGCCACAGTCCCTCTACTCGGACCATTTCCTCGACACTGTGCCGATCGATGGGCCGATCGGCTTCAAGCTGGAAGCCGCACCATTGCACCCGGTCCTGTTCGGCATGACTCTGCCGGGGTTTGGCACGCGCCACGCCGAAATGATGCGCGAATTCTCGCGCGCACAGGTCGCGCTTGCACTGCTGCGCGATGGATTTCACCCGGAAAGCTCCGGTGGGAACGTCGGACTGCGGCGCGACGGGTCCCCGGTGCTGGCTTACCCGCTGACCGCCTTTGTCTGGGATGGCGTACGTCGGGCACTTCTGGCTATCGCCGAGATCCAGTTCGCAGCCGGCGCCGAAAAAGTCTATCCGGTGCACGAGCAGGCAGAGGGCTACACGACCTGGCGCTCTGCCCAGGCGGGAATCGCGCGACTGCCGCTCGAACCGCTGCTCATGCGCGTCGTCAGCGCGCACGTCATGGGTGGTTGCGGAATGGGCGCTGACAGACGTCGCGGCGTAGTCGACGTCGGTGGTCGGTATTTCGGCGTGGAGAATCTTTCGGTGCACGACGGATCGGTATTTCCGACCAGCCTCGGCGCCAACCCGCAGCTCTCGATCTACGCGATCGCCGCGCGCAACGCGAGTCTGCTCGCGCAGGACCTGACCGGGCGGCCTGCCCCGGCTGTCGCATGATGGCCGTTTCCGCATGCGATCAGCGATGATTTCTCGCGCTTTCCTGATCGCAGTGATCGTGCTGATCGGGTCCGGAGTAGCCGCCGCGTACCTCGTTTCGGGTCCGTCGCCGAGCGTGCCGACGCTCTGCGTGTACGGCGCCGTCCCGGTCCTTGCAACCATTACGCTCGTCGTCGGCGTGACCTACGGCGTTGCACGCGTTCGCGGCAGCCAAGTGCCTGCCGTGCAACGAGCCGATCTCTTTCCGATTCTTGCTTCCGTGATGCGCGAATACTTCGCGCACGTCGTCATGTTCCTGGTGCTGGCTCCGTTCGAACGAATCTGGCGGCGCGACGACATTGCGCGGGACGCGACGCGCCCGGATGTGCCAGTGCTGCTGGTGCATGGCTATCTCCTGAACGGCGCGGCATGGTGGCAATTCGCGCGCCTTCTCGAAAGGGCGGGTTTCCGCGCCCATGTCGTGTCGCTGACCCCATCGGTCGGATCGATCGACGCCATGGCGGGCTCGCTGGAACGCCGGATTGAGGCGCTGTGTGCGGCATCCGGCGCGCCCCGGGTGCATCTTGTATCGCACAGCATGGGCGGACTCGTCTGCCGGGCATACCTGCGCGCCAGCGGCAGTGCGCGCGTGGCGAGTCTCGTGACGATCGCCGGGCCGCATCACGGCACGGCGCTCGCACGGCTTGGAATAGGGGAAGCCGCTCGGGCGATGATGCCGGATAGCAACTGGCTCGCTGCGCTGGCCGATGCGGAACGGCAGGCCGAGCATCCGCCGACAGTGGTGCTATTCAGCTACTACGACAATTACATCGCGCCGCAGGAGAGCGCCATGCTGCCCTGGGCAAGGAACGAACCACTCCCGCCCATGGGGCACGTGGAAATGTATTTCTCGCGAGCGTTGGCCGCGCGGGTATGCAAGGCATTGCAAGCTAGAGCAGCCTGAGTACCTCTTCGCCATGCCCGCCGGTGTCGGGATGGTCGATCACGTGCGCGACCTTGCCGCGCTCATCGATGATGAAAGTCACGCGCTCATAGGCACCCATGAGCGACCGCGCGAGGCCGAACACTCCCGATCCGAGCACACCGTAAGCCCGCGCGACCTGCTTGTCGGTATCCGCGATCAAGGGGAAGTTCAGCCGGTGCTTTTGCGTGAAGCGCTGGTGCGATTGCTCGTCCTGCGCCGAGACACCCAGGATCGCCGCGCCCTTGGCGGCAATCTCCGCATTGTGGTCTCGCAGGCTGCAGGCCTGGGCCGTGCAACCCGGCGTGTCGTCCATCGGATAGAAATAGAGCACGAGCTTGCGTCCGCGAAAGTCGGCGAGTTTCACGCGCGCTCCGGTCGTTGTCGTGGCCGAAAATGCGGGCGCGGCTTCGCCTGGTCTCGGCCGTGCGCTGGTCGGGGTCGTTGCTCTTGCCATCAGTGCTCCGTCGGCGTCGATTGCACCTCTGAATTGTGGACCCTAGAAATGAATGCCGCGCATCAGATTTGACATGGCGATCATGTCGGGACTGGCTTCGACGGGCGGTGCGTCCTTCTGACCCTTCGCGGCAGCGGAATCCGGGAACATCCGGAACGTCGTGTTCATGACGATCTGCGCCACGCGGGGGGCAAGGGCGTGCAGCACTTGGCCGAATATCCCCAGCTTGCTCGCGATCCTGGCGGGCCGGTACACGATCGCCTCGACCAGGAGTTCGGCCGCCTCCTCCGGCGCGAGCGTGGGAACGTGCTGATAGATCTTGGTCGGCGCGATCATGGGTGTGCGAACCAGCGGCATGTTGACGGTGGTGAAGTCGATGTTCATGTCCGCGAGCTCCGATGAGGCACAGCGCCCGAACGCCTCCAGGGCCGCTTTGGACGACACATAAGCGGAGAATCGCGGCGCGTTCGTCAGTACGCCGATTGAGGACACGTTGATCACGTGCCCCCGTCGTCGCGCCATCATTCCCGGCAGCAGGCCCAGGGTGAGGCGCACCGCGCCGAAATAGTTGATGGCCATGGTGCGCTCGAAATCGTGAAAACGGTCGAAGGATCCTTCGATTGCGCGGCGGATCGAGCGGCCGGCATTGTTGATCAGGATGTCGACGCCACCGTGCTCGCTCACGATCGCGCCGACGAGCTGGTCGCACTGCGCGTAGTCGGCGATGTCCGCCTGGTAGGTGATGAGCGAATGACCCGCCGCCTCCACTTCCTTCTTGGCGGCGGCGAGCTTTTCGGCGTCCCGCCCGCATATGATGGTCGTCGCGCCGGCGGCGGCGACCTTGTGCGCGGTGGCCAGCCCGATGCCGGAGGACCCGCCCGAGATCAGCACGACCTTGCCGCGGACCTGGCCCTTCAGGGTGCGGTCGATACTGAGTGCCGGATCGAGGTGGCGCTCCCAGTAGTCCCACAACCGCCAGGCATAGTCCTCCAGGCGCGGCACCTCGATACCGCTGCCCTGCAGCGCAGCCTGCGCTTCCCGACAGTCGAAGCGGGTCGGATAGTTGATGAAGGTAAGGATGTCCTCCGGAAGTCCCAGATCCTTCATCACTGCATGGCGAATGCGACGCACGGGGGTCAGCGCAAGCAGACTCTTCTTGACCCCGCGCGGGATGAACCCGAGCAGTGCGGCATTGACGCGCATGGCCATGGCGGGTGCGTGGCCGGCCCGGGCGAATACGTTCAGGACGTCGCCCACTCGGTAGGGCGTCGGATCGACCAGGTGAAAGCACTTGCCGTCCTTGCCGCGCAGGTGTGCGATGTGCACGAGCGCGTCGACCACGAAATCCACGGGAACGATGTTGATCCGCCCGCCTTCGAGACCGATCGTCGGCACCCAGGGCGGCAGGATCTGCCGCATTCGCTGGATCAGCTTGAAGAAGTAATACGGGCCGTCGATCTTGTCCATCTCGCCCGTCCGTGAGTCGCCCACGACGATTCCGGGCCGGTAGATTCGCCAGGGCACCGCGCACTCCGTGCGGACGATGCGCTCCGAGTCGTGCTTGGTCTTGAAGTACGGATGGTCGAGCTCGTCCGCCTCTTCGAACATGTCCTCCCGGAAGATGCCTTCATAAAGCCCCGCGGCTGCGATGGAGCTCACCTGGTGAAAACACTCGGCGCCGATTTCATTGGCGAATGCCACGGTGTTGCGCGTGCCCTCGACGTTGACCCGCTCCTGCGCTTCGGGGGCGGCCTTGAGATCGTAGACCGCTGCAAGATGGAAGAAATGCTTGATGCGCCCTCGCAGGCGCTGTTGCTGGGATTTCGCGATACCCAGGCCGAGCTGAGTCAGGTCCCCGGGCACGGCGATCGCGCGCGACTTGTCTACTCCCCAGTAATCGAGCATCTCCTGCGCACGGTCGGCGGACTCGGCACGGATCAGGAAGTGGACGACCGCGCCCTTGCGCGCGAGAAGCGCCTTGACGAGACGCCTGCCGATGAAGCCGGTTGCGCCGGTGACGAAATAATGCATGCCTCCTCCTGCGATGTGCGGACCGTGCGGAGTATCGAACGACTGCTGCGTGCGTGGCGCTTGCGCCAGATGAACTTGGAATTATAGACGCGCGGTAGACGAACGTCGGTGCGCGGCGCTTTAGAGTGCGCGCTCTACGTGGGCCGCTTACACTGTTCCGTGTGCTCGATCTGGCGCTCGGTCCCAACGGCTGCGACCGAACAGGGGGTATCCCGAGGTGTGCCAGCAAGAGAGATCGAAGGAAAGGAGAACGCAATGGTCAAGAAACTGAAGAAGCTTGCCAAGGGGTCCAACGACGGTCACCTCGCCGCAACCGTGCGCGAATCTGCTCAGCAGATCTGGTTGGCAGGCCTGGGCGCGTGGGGCAAGACGCGCGAGGAAGGCGTGAAAGTGTTCGACGCTCTGGTGAAGGAGGGGCGGGTGGTGGAAGCGCATACGCGCAGGATCGCGGGAGCACGCGTGGGCCTGGTCACGGGTCAGATGGGAAAGGCGGCCAGCGACGCGCAGGCCAAGGCGACCGCCACCTGGGACCGGCTCGAGCACGTTTTCGAGCAGCGGGTTGCCCGCGCCCTGCACCAGCTCGGTGTGCCTACCAAGAAGGAGATCGAGAAGCTGACCGCGCGCGTGGAAGAGCTGACCGCAAGCGTACAGAGAATCGGGTCGACCAGGGCGCCTGCGAGGAAGAAGAAGGCCGCGCGCCGCGTGGTCACGAAATAGCGTCGGCGTATCGGTCGGGTAGCGATGCGCGAAGCGAGGTCACGACGAGTGATCACGGCTCGGCGCAGTTCCGCGCGCCGGACGAAAGGGGGTGCGGCGCGCCCCCGCATTGGCCTGGCGCTGGCGGGCGGCGGGCCGGTCGGTGCTGTCTACGAGCTCGGGACACTCGCGGCGCTCGACGAGGCGCTCGAGAACGTCGATTTTGCGGCCCTCGACGTCTACGTGGGCGTGAGCGCCGGGGCGTTCATCGCGGCAGGACTGGCGAACGGCGTGACTCCGGCGGAAATGTGCCGGATGTTCATCGAGAGCGACACCCATGAAGCGCCGCTCGATCCCGCCGCTCTGCTCAGGCCGGCTTTCCGTGAATGCGCGCATCGCATAGCGTCGATTCCGCTGCTGCTGCTTGGCGCGTCCTGGGCCTATCTTCGCGATCCGCTCGGGAGCGGTGCTTACGGTTTCGCGCAACGCCTCGGGCGTGCGATTCCGACCGGCATATTCGACAACCGCGGCATCGAGCGTTTCCTGCGGAAAGCCTTCACCGCGCCCGGGCGAACGAACGACTTTCGCAAGCTCGAGCGGGAGCTCTACCTGATCGCAACCGACCTCGATTCGGGCGCAGCCGTCGAGCTGGGTGCCCCCGGAACGACACACATTCCGATCTCGACCGCGGTGCAAGCCAGCGCGGCATTGCCTGGACTGTTCCCGCCGGTCGAGATAGAAGGGCGCCACTATGTGGACGGCGCGCTCAAGAAGACGCTGCATGGGTCGGTGGCGCTGAAGCGCGGGGTGCGTCTGCTATTGGGAATCAACCCGCTGGTGCCGTTCGACTCGCGCCTTCCGCGTGTCCATGCGGACCGCCCCAACCGTCTGGTGGAAGGCGGTCTGCCCGCGGTCCTCGCGCAGACTTTCCGCACCATGATCCATTCGCGGATGCAGGTCGGCATGCAGCGCTATGAGACGGATTATCCTCATGCGGATATCGTGCTGTTCCAGCCCAATCGCGACGATGCAGAGATGTTCTTCTCCAATATCTTCAGCTTCGCGAGCCGCAGGCGACTGGCGGAACACGCGTACCAGAAGACGCGCAAGGAGCTCTTCGACCGGCGCCACGAGCTGGCTCCGGTCCTCGCGCGCCATGGGATCGGGATTCGACTGGATGTCGTGACGGACTCCGGCCGGCACCTGGTCACTCGGCACCGCCGAACCAATTGGCCGCGCGTCCCGCTCGCAGGCAGGACCGCGGTCGATCGGCTGGTCCGCAGCCTGGACGATCTCGAGCGCTGGCTCGCGCACCGCGCGGACAGGCCGCGCGCGACCGCGGCTTGAGCGCAACACGCATGGCGCGCAAACCGCCGCGGCGCACCCGGGAGCGGATCGTCGAGACTTCGCTGCGACTGTTCAACGAATTCGGCGAGCCCAACGTCACGACCACCGTGATCGCCGAGGAACTCAATATCAGCCCGGGCAATCTCTACTATCATTACCGCAACAAGGACGCGATCACCAACACGATATTCGGCGCGTTCGAGCGCGAGGTCGATGTTCTGCTTGCTGCGCCGGCGCGGCGCGCAGCCACTGCCGAGGACCTTTGGCTGTTCCTGCACCTGCTTTTCGAGACCATCTGGCGTTATCGCTTCCTGTATCGGGATCTGAACGATCTGCTGTCGCGTAACCGCCTGCTCGAGGTTCACTTCAAGCAGATACTCGCCCGCAAGGTGGCCGCAGCCGAGGCCCTCTGCCGCGGGCTGAGCGAGGCGGGGGAACTGCGTGCGACGCCCGGCGAGATCAGTGCCCTCGCGACGAACATGACTGTGGTCATCACCTATTGGCTGTCGTTCGAGTATGTGCGTAACCCCAGAGATCCGCAGGAAGGACCGATCGCCGCACGCGGGGCCTACCAGGTGATGGCGCTGCTGGCGCCGTTCCTGGTGGGGGAGTCGAGGCGGTTGGTGGAGACACTCTCGCAGGAGTACCTGCCGGCTTGAGGTTCACGGCCGATACAAGAGGAGCGCTGAAATGGCAAAGAGCAGCTGGGCGAAGTTTCCATACGCCGACAAGGGGTACGAGTACGAGGGTGCTGCGCTCAAGAAGGGCTGGCCGCGCCTGCACCGGGGCGACTGTGAGCCGTTTCCCGGTGAGGCCTCGGTCCAGGATGCCTGGCGGTGCTTTCATCGCGGCGACTTCGGCCGCGCGATCGAGCAGGGCGACGCGGCCGGCAGCGCGGGACTCAACGTCGCATCCAAGGCCGCCGCAATCTACGCAACGTACCTCGAGAAGTCTGCTGCGCGCAGGCTCAAGCTCCTGGAGGAGGCGGCGGCGCGCGCCGAGCAGGCGATCGATGCCGATCCCAAGGATGCGAATGCGCACTACTTTCACGCCCTGGCGCTGGGGCGCTATGGGCAGGGCATTTCCGTCGCGGCGGCCCTCAAGAAGGGTCTCGGAGGAAAGATCAAGGCCTCCCTCGAGGCTGCAATAAAGCTGCAGGCGAAGCACGCCGACGCACACATCGGGCTGGGCACCTGGCACGCCGAAATCGTGGGCAAGATCGGCGCGCTCGTGGGCGGAATGACCTACGGGGCGAAGAAGGACGCTGCCGAGGAGCACTTCAAGAAGGCGCTCAGGCTCAATCCGGACTCTGCAATCGCGCGGATCGAGTATGCGAACGGGCTGGCGACGCTGTTCGGTGATGCCAGGATGAAAGAAGCCGAGAAGCTCTACGCCGAGGCGGCGCGTTGCAAGCCGGCAGATGCCATGGAGCGGCTCGACGTGGAGCTGGCGAGGTCGGAGCTCGAAGACTGAGCGCGCACCTTAGTCCACCAGCGGTGCGCGGCTCACCCGGCTGCGGGCCGCGCGCAGCGCCGCCGCGAGATCAAGCTCGATGTCACGCGGATCGCGCGGACTGTCCCAGGGTTCCATGAGCAGGGCCAGCAGCAGCTTGTCGAATTCGGTGCGAAACCGCGCAACGATTCGTTCCGGGTCGGGGACCAGCCTGGCGTCGGTGATCAGCCCGAACTGCACGCCGCCGTTGTAGGAAAGTATCGAGACGCCCATGCCGATGTTGCCCGACTGCGGGACCCAGAACATGATCTCCTCGATCCGCTGGCCGGCCAGATACAGAGGCTGCCGCGGTCCAGGCACGTTCGTCATGACCGCGGTCGCCTTGCCAGCGAGGAGATCCAGCACTTCCTGCTGCACGGCGCGCGGCAGCATTCCCATCACTTCGAGCAATGCGAGCGAAATCGGGGCGACGTAGGATCCCTTGAGCGCCCCCATCCGGGCGCGCACCTCGTACAGCCGCTCGAACGGATTGGCGATGCCGACCGGCAGCAAGAGCGGAACCAGCCCGAAGTGGTTCCCGAGCTGTTCGGCCGAACCCGGCGGGCGAAGATTCACCGGCACCATTGCACGGACCTCGGTGCCCGCCGTTGCGTCGCCGCGCGCGGCGAGATATGCGCCGAGCGATCCGGCAACGCTGGCGAGCAGCACATCGTTCACCGAGCACCCCAGAGCCTTGCTGACCGCGGCGATCTCGGCCAGCGGAAGCGGCTCGCTCCATGCGACGCGCTTGCGCCGCTGGGGGAGGCCCTTGAAGCGCGTGGGTGAGTCATCTGCCATGGCGGCAAGTGCGGCGACGTCCTCGGTGACCTGCGCCGCGACGCGGGCATAGCGGATCGCCTGCGCGGGATCGCGCAGCACGTGCAGATACGTTTCAATAGCCTCGCCCGAGAGGCGCACGGCACCCTTGAGCGCGCCCGCCAGGGGCTTCACCAATTGCTCGAGCGCACCCGCGGCATGATCCTCGTCGGGCAGACGGGTTGCGCGCCTCCGACCGCAACCGGCCGGAGCGTTCGCCGTATCGTCGGTGAGGGACAGCATGACGCCCACGAGCGCGATCCCGTCGGCGATGCAGTGGTGAATGCGCGCGACCAACGCGGCGCCTGCGCCATAGTTGTCCACCAGCGTGAACTCCCAGAGCGGGCGTCCCGGCGCGAGCGGCCGTCCGGCGAGTCGGGCCACCAATTGCCGCAACTCCCCGGCGCCGCGCGCGCCGGTCAGGTGCGTGCGCGTCACATGCCGGTCAATATCGAATGCAGTGTCGTCTTCCCACCATGCTCCCTTGGCGTCGACGACCACCTTCTGGCCGAAGCGCCGGTAGCCGGCCAGACGCGCGCCGATCGTCCGCTTGAGGCGACGGAATTCCGGCCGGCGACCGAATACCAACACCGCGACGATCATCATGCGATTCGACGGGCGATCCATCCGCAACCATGCGGTGTCGACACCAGACATGCGTTCGCGTCTGGCCATCGTTCAATCCGTTTCGGTGAATCGCATCCTGCGGGGCATACAAATATAATAGTGGTCATGGTACAGCCGCCCCGTATGGTTGGTACATAAATGCCGGTGCATAAATGCCGGTACATGAATGACGGTACATGAGAGCCGGCACTCGAGAGCCGCTGCGTTAGGCGGCCACACATGATCGAGGAATGGGAATGAGCGAACTGAAGAAGAAGTTCGAAGCCGCGTCGAAGATCGTGAAGAAGCTCGCGGAGGATCCTGGAAACGACGTCAAGCTGCAGCTCTACGCCCTGTACAAGCAGGGCACGGAGGGCGACGTACAGGGCAAGCGACCGGGATTCACCGACATGATCGGGCGCGCGAAGTACGACGCGTGGGCAAAAGCCAAAGGGCTGTCGGAAGACGAGGCGATGAAGAAGTACATCGACCTCGCCAAGTCGCTGGGCGGCTAGGCCTTCCGCCGCGGTGCCTTCTTCGCAGCCGGCTTGCGCGCCGCGACGCGAGATGGCTCGAGCGCGGCGTCGAGGTGCTCGTGCACCGTGCTCTCGATCTGCGGCTTGAGGAAGGTCAGGAGCAGTCCCAGCTTCGCCCGCAAATGCACGTCACCGGCGCTGACCGTCAGCTTGCCATCTACCCCGGCCCGCTCGAAGTGGAGACTTGCGCCTTCCCAGCGGTACTGCAGGGCGAAATCCCGCCTGAGTTGCTTCGCCACCCGCTCGGCTGCTTCGCGAGCCCGAGCAAGCGGCAGGGCATGCTTGCGGCGGATGTCAATGTCGCTCATCGGCGCGCTCCTCGTGCACGACGCCCGGTGATTGGGCGTCAGGACGCGGATTCTAGCGGGGATTTCCCGATTGGCTCGGACCGACTTTGCCGGTCGCAATCTCGCCGCGACGTTGACCCGCGGAGTGGTGCTATGATCAGTTGCACGTCAACGGGGAGAGGGAGCGGTGTATCTCGAAAACCGCCTCGCAAGAATCGCTGACCGGCTGAAGTCGCAGGACCCCATTCCATTGCGCCTCAAGCTCTGGAACGGGCGCACCTTCGATCTCGGGCCCGAGCCAAGGGTGAGCGTGGCATTCCCGCGCGCCTCGGCCCTGCGCTATTTCGTGTGGCCCGACCTCGCGAAACTCGGCGAGGCCTACGTCGAAGGGCGCATCCTGGTCGAGGGCTCGCTCAAGGACGTATTTGACGTCGGCGTGCTCTACGCGCGCAAAGTCGCGAGCGCGTCGAAGCTCACGGGCATCCGCCGGGTGGTCAGTCACAGCCGGGCGCGCGACAAGAAGGCGATCCAGTACCACTACGACGTTTCGAACGACTTCTACAGACTGTTCCTCGACCGGAACATGGTCTATTCGTGCGCGTACTTTCGCACCGAGGCAGACAGTCTCGAGCAGGCCCAGGAGCAGAAGCTCGACCACATCCTGAACAAGCTCCAGCTAAAGCCCGGGGAGGCGCTGCTGGATATCGGGTGCGGCTGGGGCGCGCTCATCTTGCGCGCAGTCCGGAAATATGGGGCCACCGCCACCGGAATCACGCTCTCGAAGAATCAGTACGAGTATGTGAGCCAGCGCATCCGGGACGAGGGGCTCGAAGGCCGCTGCGAAGTACGCCTGCTGGACTATCGCGACGTTCCGGACAAGGAGCAGTACGACAAGATCGCCAGCATCGGCATGTTCGAGCACGTCGGATTCAAGAATCTCCGCCTGTACTTCGCCAAGATCCACAGACTGCTCAGGGATGGGGGGCTGGTGCTGAACCACGGGATCACGGCGGTGGATCCGGAAGGCCGCGGGGTGGGGCTCGGCGCGGGCGAGTTCATCGGTCGGTACGTCTTTCCCCACGGTGAGCTGCCGCCCATCTCGATGGTCCTGGCGGAAATGAGCCATGCCGGCCTGGATCCCACCGACGTCGAGTCGCTGCGGCAGCACTATGCGCGCACGAGCGGAATCTGGGCGAGTCGGTTGGAGCAGCAGCGCGAGCGCGCGATCGAGATCGTCGGTGACATTCGTTACCGGATCTGGTCGATCTACCTGCAGGGCTGTGCGTTCGGATTCGAGCAGGGCTGGATGACGATCTATCAGGTGCTCGCCTGCAAGGAGGGCGGGCCGAAGATGAATCCGCTTCCGCTCACGCGCGAGTACATGTACGCCGGCGTGGATCGATAAGGGTCGATCCGCTGTTCACTTCCATCAGTGGAAGTCGCGGGACCGGGTGAGCAGGCGTCCGAGCAGGGCGCTCTCGTCCACGAGCTGGCGGGCGACGAGGTGGACCACTTCACCCTCGCGTTCGACGACGCCGTGCACTGCCATCAGGCGCGACCCGAGCAGCTCGCGGCGCTGCCGTTCGCTCAAGGCTCGCCATACCACGACGTTGACGTGGCCGGTCTCGTCCTCGAGCGTCACGAACACCACGCCG
>JBAVOG010000253.1:0-1579 GCA_049691875.1 Burkholderiales bacterium
CGGCATCTGGCGCGCCAGTGCCGAGAAGTCGCCCTTGGAATTGAATGCCGCCAGAAACCCACCGGCGGTGATCCTCGGCAGGATCTTCGGTGCAATCCCGCCCGCGATGAAGACGCCACCTCGGGCGATGACATTGAGGGCGTGGTCGCCCGCCGCGGCTCCGTAGATTGCCACGAACAGGTCCAGTGCTGCGCTCGCGAGCGGATCGTTGCGGTCCATCGCGTTACGGGCAATGGCCGCCGCCGAGTCGCCTTCGGCCAATTCACGCGCCACGCCGGCCGATTCGGGATGGCGCCGCTCGACGCGGAGGAACTCGTAAATGCGCGCGAGACCGCTCCCGGAAAGCGCATGCTCCAGGACGACCCGATTCGATCCGGCATGCACGTGGCGCCACAGCGCGACCTGTTCTTCGTTCGCCGGCGCGAATGCCGCGTGCCCGCCTTCACCGGCGATCACCCGATAGCCATTCGCGTCGGACACCACGTATGCGATGCCCAGCCCCGTGCCGGCACCGAGCACGACGCGAGGGGCATCCGCGATCGGTTCGCCCGGCTGCAGGGTCACGAGATCCTCATCGACGAGCGCCTCGATGCCATGCGCCGCGGCGGCAAAGTCATTGAGCAGACGCACGCGCGCGATACCGAAGACCTTCTCGAGCGCTCGCGCGTCGATTTCCCAGGGAAGGTTCGTCACCTTGACGTGATCGCCGAGTACCGGCCCCGCGATGCCGAAACACGCGTGCGCAACCTGGGGCCGCGCACCTACCGCCGCGCGTGCGTCATCGATGAACTGGCCGAGCAGACTCGCAAAGTCGGCCTTCGCGTGCGAGTCGTAGCGCCGCTCGAAGCGCGGCGCGCGAATACCCGGCTCGAAAAGCGCGAGCAGCGTTTTCGTCCCTCCGATGTCTCCGGCAATGATCATGGCGCCTCCTGATTGCGAATCGATGGTCCTGCGGCGGAGTCAGGGTTGCGGCCGCAACACCGTCGCGATGCGGGCGCCCGCCAGGTCGGGTTCACCGCAATGCGCGAGAATGTGCGTGCGCGCCGCGTCGCGCAGCCGGATTGCCTCATCCCAATCGCTGCCCGATGGTGCGATCGGGGCACCCACCACCACTCGTACCGGCCCGCGCCTCGGGAGCCAGCTCCCTGCCGGCATCAGCGCGCGCGTCCCGGCGATCGCTATCGGCACGACCGGAGTTCCGCTCTCCGCGGCGAGCACGAATGCGCCCATCCTGAACTCCAGAAGTCCGGGCGCACGCACGAAAGTGCCCTCGGGAAAGAATGCGAACGAAGTCCCGCTTCGGGCGGCCCCGGTGAGGTCGCGCGCGTCCTCGGCGCTGCGCGTCGCATCGAATCTCTCCACGAAGCGCGTGCCCACCGAGGTGAGCAGCCGTCGCATCAACCAGCTTTCCGCGAGCTCCGCCTTTGCGATGAAGACGATGTCCAGGGGCAGCGCAGCCATCAGCACGATTGCATCGAGATACGACGAGTGATTCGACACGGCCACGATCGAACCATCGCGCGGCAGGTTCTCGGTCCCGACGGCGGTGACTCGCACGCCGCTCGCGGCGGCGGCGAAT
>JBAVOG010000254.1:0-2272 GCA_049691875.1 Burkholderiales bacterium
GCGAGAGCACCGCCGCGCGCACCGGCACGGCTGCCGGAGTTGTTCCAGGCGGCCTGAAACTCAAGGCAGGAACGGTTGGGCAACGGGGCCGGCGATGCGGCTCGGCCCATGCCCGCGCGAAGCGGTCAAACGACCTCGGCGTGAGGCGGTTCAGCCCGATCCAGGGCTCGCTGGGTATCGCGGGCGGAGGAATTTTCACCAGACGCCCGTCTGATTCGACGCTGTGCCAGGCCGCCAATAGAGTCGCGCAGGGGGAAAAGGTGTTTTGAATTTCCTATACGCGCGGGAGCGCGATCAGATTGCCAAACCCGCCCCGCGGAAGCGTGTCCTGGTTCGGGAAAAGCCGATCGTAGGAATCCATGGCCAGCTGGTGTCGGCGGCTCATGGCTTCGGTGAGGAGGTAGCAACCCATCGCCCGGGCGGTGCTCGGGGCGACCCGCGCGTCGAAAAAAACCAGACGTGCGCGCCGTTGCCAGATCGCGAGCGTTCCACGGCGATGGACACGTCGGCGGCTCGACATGTTTCGATGACCGCCAGCACGTCCTCCTGCCAAGAGGACTTGTCGAAGTCCATCGCGAGGAACCAGCACGTCTCGTCCGGTAGAAGCGGGTAGACGCCGATCACGTGACGTCCCTGCAGGTGATCCAGAATCACCTGATCTTCGACGGGAAGGAATGCCTGGTTCGGGCACTCGCTGCACTTGATGCGCGGGAGCTCGCAAACGCCCCGAACGAACTTGTTCGCGCAGGCTGGTGCGTACCCGGACTTGCCCGTCCGAGCGTTGGTCCAGCGGACGGGAAATACATCTTCGCGACCCCGGAACAGTTGCCTGAAGAGCTTTAGCTTCGCAGTTGGGCTTGTTGCCGATGAGGCGTGAAACACGGGTGGTTGCCCGCCTGCGTCAGCGTTCGCGTCGAGCACAATCAGCTCGCCCTGCAACGCGTCTCGCCGCCCCTGTACGAGGGCCATTTCCCGCCGGAGGCGCGCAAGCCGCCCCTCCTCTGCGCGAAGTGCTCGCAGCAACGCATCACGGTTTGAGCCTCGCCCTATCGAATCGGTCGGCTTCGCCAACTGCATGGACCCTCGGAGTCGGGCAGAGCACTCAGGCCGTCACGTCTCGCACAATCATCCTGCATGTCAATGCTCGGTCCCCCGCTGCCCGACTTTGCGCGCACAAGCCGTACTGCGCACACGGCTCAGCATGCATCGCGAGGTGTGTGTGCCCCGCCGGAGCCGAGCTTTACGCGGCCTTGCGAAGTGGCGCGCGGATCACGATCTCATCGTACGGCGCACTTACCGTGCCCGATTCGTCGCGCTCGAGCAGATGTCGCCCCTCCAGGTCGGCAACATCGGTATGGACGTTCTTGTAGTCCCGCTCCAGCGCTTGCGCCAAGGCGCGCACTGATAGCCCGGGGTGATCGGCCACAAAGCGCAGGAGTTCCATTCGCTTCGGGGAAAGTAGTGCCGTGAGCTCGCTGATCGAACCCACTCCAACGACAGGTTCGACGGTTTCCCCCGTCTCCGCTGAGCGCCATGCGCGCGTCAGACGCCGCGCCGCCGCATCAGACCCCATCACTTCCACGTGGATCCGTTTCATCGTCTCTTCTCCAACCAGATAATTCGCACTCCGCCAGGAAATCCTCAAGCAGCTGCTCCACGGTCGTGAACGTATACGCCTGTTCCACCTCGTCGGGCCCAACGTGCCGATGGTCACCCTTGCCGGTCTCGTTGTCGTAGCGCACAACAGTCTCCGCCTCGCGCCCAAGGTACAGGCGGTACTTAATCCCGTGCGGCCGATCAGCAGTAATTTCAGGGAGTTGCCACAGCACCATTTCCATTATCAACTCGCCTTGTCGAGCCTTGTAACTGAAAAGGAGTTGTGCTTTCCCAATATGGCCTTCAATACCATACCCCTCTAAATGGTGTCAAGCGCCATAAGCGACGACCAGCCACGAAAGAATCAGATCTCTTGGAACAGGGAGCACGGTTGTTTATCCGTAGCGGGGCGGCCGGTCATCATCGATCTTCGCGTAGCAAGCCGGTACGCGACCAGAGCTTGATCAGTTCATGGCAACACCAAAATCGAGGGGGCCCCGCGGCAACATACGGCCTTGAATCTCTTGGCGCGCCAGGCAAAGCATGAACCCACGTCCAAATATGGATCGCAGCGCGTCACGCGCGGCCCAGATTCTAGAACCTATCTCAAAATACGCCTGCACTCCTAAACGAGGGGATATACAAGGGGCGCGCCCCTTGTTCGTTCGGGGATTTA
>JBAVOG010000255.1:0-1973 GCA_049691875.1 Burkholderiales bacterium
CGCAAATCCTGCGCTCGACACCCTGCCCAACGATGTCGCGTCGGCCGCAGACCGCGTGCGCGCGGTCGCAGACAGCGAGCGGCTGCACCGGGCCATCGGAAATCTGGATGCGATCCTCGGCCGTCTCGACCAGGCGCTCGCGGGCAGCGAGCACGATATCGCCGCAACGCTCAGCAATCTCCGCCAGACCACGGAGAATCTGCGTGAGCTGACCGAAGCCGCCCGCCGCTATCCGGCCGGTACACTGCTGGGCGCGCCGCCGGCACCGATCCGGAGGGATCAGTGATCACGCGCCGCCGCGGCTTGCAAATGTGTCTCGTGATTTTCGTGACGACGGCAACCGGCTGCTCCCTCACGCGGCCTTCGCTCGAGCGGCACACCTTCGCCCTGAGCATCGAAAGCTCGCCGCCGGTTCACGAGCCCGCCGTGTTTGCCGCGACACTGAAAGTGGGCCGGATCAGCATGCAGCCCCCCTACGGTGCCACGTCGTTCGTGTATCGCGCGGGGGATCTGCGCTACGAGATCGACCCGTACAACGGATTTGTCGCGTCGCCCGGCGATCTGCTCGGCCACGAGATCGCACGGTGGCTGGGGCGCGCGGGCCTCTTCGCGACTGTGCGCGAGCCCGCCAGCCCGCTGACGGGCGACTTCGTGCTCGAAGGGCTGTTGACCGAGCTGTATGGAGACACGCGCGACCCGCAGAAGCCGGCTGCGGTGCTGTCGATCCAGATTTCCTTGCGCCGCGCCAGCGCCAAAGGTGGGGTCGTGTTCGAGCAAGCGTATGCGCAGCGCGTCGCGATCGAGAACGCCTCCCCCGAGGCGTTGGTGCGGGGCTACGGCACCGCGCTCGGCAAGGTTCTCGACGCGCTGGCGCGCGATCTTGCGGTGCTGAAGCTCGGCGGCTGACGCGTTCCGGAATCTGACCCCCCATCGCAGAAGGTTGCCGAGGTGAGCGCAGACATCGAGCCAAACGAATCGCGGCTAGGATTGTGGGAGAACGCCTACCGCGGAGAGCCCCCGCGCGCCGTGTACGGCGGTGCCACGACGGTCCGGGTTGCCGGGGGATACCTGAACCGTGACGGGATCCTGTCCGTGGAGGATTGGGGTTGCGGTCTCGGCGGCTTCAAGCACTGCATTGGCGACCGGCAGCACTATGTCGGACTCGACGGGTCGCAGTCGCCGTATGCGGATCTGATCGTCGATCTGGAGAAATACACGAGCAGTGCGGACGCCATACACCTACGGCACGTGCTCGAGCACAACCCGGGTTGGTCACGGATACTGGCCAATGCCCTGCAGTCGTTCCGCCGGCGCATGGTGCTCACGATCTTCACGCCGTTTCAGAACCCGACCCAGGTTCTCGCGAGATATTCCAACTTCAACGGCACCGGTGTCGAGATGATCGACATCGGGTTCTCGCGCGACGACCTCGTGCGGCCATTCGGGGACGTGCGCTGGTTTTCGGTAGAGAACATCCGAACCGCCACGCAATACGGCATCGAGCACATGTTCTTCCTGGAGAAGTGACTCCCGGAAGGACGCCCGGGTCGGGCAGGCCGGGCCGCGTCACTCCACGGTCACGGACTTCGCCAGATTCCGCGGCTTGTCCACATCGGTGCCGCGATGCAGGGCCGCGTGGTACGCAAGCAATTGCAGCGGAACCACGTGAAGAATGGGCGAGAGCAGCCCTGCGTGGTCGGTCAGGGAGATCACGTGCAGCGCGTCGGATTCCTCGATGTGCACACCCTGGTCCGCGAACACGTATAGCTGCCCACCCCGCGCACGCACTTCCTGGAGGTTCGACTTGAGCTTCTCGAGCAACGCGTCATTCGGGGCCACGGCGACGACCGGCATGTCGCGGTCCACGAGCGCGAGCGGGCCGTGCTTGAGCTCGCCGGCGGCATACGCCTCGGCGTGGATGTAGGAAATCTCTTTCAGCTTCAGGGCACCTTCCATCGCGATCGGGTAGTGGA
>JBAVOG010000256.1:0-6194 GCA_049691875.1 Burkholderiales bacterium
GCGTGAATGTGCGCCTCGTCTCGGTGCGGCTTCTGGCACCTGCGCAGCCGGCGCGGTTCCGCGCGGCGCTCGCGGGCATACGCAAGGCACTCGTCGTCGAGCAGAATTTCGGCGGCCAGTTTCACAAGTATTTGCGCGCCGAGTACGACATGGACGCCGAGGTGCGCAGCTTCCGGCGTCCGGGCCCGCTCCCCATCCGGCCGGACGAGGTCTACCGTGAACTCACCACATGGAGCCGCGCATGAGCACCGCCCCGGCTCAAGCAGTCAACTGGACGCCCCAGGACTACAAGTCCGACTACAAGCCGATCTGGTGCCCGGGGTGCGGCGACTACTCCGTGCTCGCGTCATTCGCCAAGGCCTTCGCAATGCTGCAGCTCAAGCCGGAGGACACCGTCGTGGTGTCGGGTATCGGCTGCTCGTCGCGCATCCCGGCCTACACGTCCTGCTACGGCTTTCACGGCGTGCACGGGCGCTCGCTCGTGGCCGCAACCGGGCTCAAGGTGGCCCGGCCGGACCTCACGGTCGTCGTGGCAAGCGGTGACGGCGATGGCTATTCGATCGGCGGGAACCACTTTCTGCACGCCTGCCGCCGAAATGTCGACTTGACTTACGTCGTCATGGACAACCACGTGTACGGCATGACCAAAGGCCAGCCTTCGCCGACGACCGAGCCCGAATGGGTCTCGAAGCTCTCGCCGAGTGGCACGGGCGTGCGCACTTTCCATCCACTCGTCATTGCACTCGCCGCCGGAGCAAACTTCGTCGCCCGTGCGTTCGCTGGCGATCCGAACGGCACCGCGGAGATGATTGCCGAGGCCATTCGCACGCCCGGATTCTCGTTCGTCGAGATCCTCTCGCCGTGCGTGACGTTCCGGCCCGAGCAGCGCGAATGGAAGAAGGTGGTGCATCCGGCGTCGGTACAATGGACCGACGATCCGGCGCGCGCCGCGCGCCGCGTCATGACCGACGACGGGTTCAACGTCGGCGTGCTGTACAAGGGCAACCGGCCGCCGTATCAGCCGCCCGTGGGCAACGCCCGCAAGCGCGTTGCGGATCTCGAGAAGGAGTTTGCGATATGAGTCCCGCGAAGAAGAAGGCCCGCCGCGCTCCCGTTGCGAAGAAGGTCGCTCGCAAGTCGGCGTCCGCCGTGCGCAAGTCGGCACCGAAGCGCCCACCGCTCAGGGCGGTGTCGACTCCCGCGGCGGTGTCGCCCGCGACCCCGATCACGAACATCGATTCCCTCATGGCCTACGCCTACGCGCTCGAAGCGGAGGCGTCCGAGCGCTACAGCGAATTCGCGGATGCGATGGAGACGCACAACAACCGCGAGGTGGCCGAGCTCTTCCGGAAGCTTGCGCGGATCGAGAACCTGCATGCCGAGCACATCCTCGAGGAGATGGGGTGGTCGAGCGCCCCGCCGCCGCCGGCATCCGGATGGCAGTGGGAGGGGCTCGAGGGACCGGAGACCGCCGAGCACACGGAGTTGCACTATCTGATGCAGCCGTACCACGCCTTGCAGATCGCCCTGCACAACGAGCGGCGCGCGGAGGTGTTTTTTGCGGACCTCGTGCGCAAGGCGCCGAGCGGCAAGGTACGCGACGCGGCGAAGGAAATGACCGCCGAGGAAGCCGAGCACGTGCGACTCGTGGAGGATTGGCTGAGGCGCACGCCCAAGCCGGACGTCGACTGGGCCGCGGATCCCGATCCGCCGCGGTGGGCGGATTAAGCGAGGAGTTGGCAGCAGAGGGTGGGAATTCCGAAGTCGGATCCCCCTCCTTTTCAAGGAGGGGAAAGAAGCAGACACACGAACGCAGGCATCCGAGATCGACGTCATGGGAGCAAACCAACCTGTAGCAGTGGGTTCGATTCTGCGCGAGATCGCGGACGATGTGCGCGCAAGACTCGGCGCGCGCGTCGGCACGCTGACCGTCGAGCGCGCGGTGATGGGCCTCTTTTTCACCGGCGTGAAGCTCTCCGATGGCTCGGGAGGAATCTGCGCGACGCTCAACAAGGACGTCCCGGACGCGGTGTGCTGCCCCAGTTCCTCGGCGCAGATTCATCCGCCGGGCAAGATCCGGGGCCGCAAGGCGGTTGACTTTCTCGATGACTTGGCGGCGCGGTCGCCTCTTCGGCGGATCCTGGCGATCGCCGTGCTATCCGCACTTTGCCATGCCGCCCGCAAGCTGCTACCGCCGGTCGGTTACGCCATTCATCGCGGCGTGGATGCACTCGATGCCATTGAAGTTCCCCGCGATGCGCACGTCGTGATCGTCGGCGCATTCGTTCCCGTGATCAAGGCAATGAAGGCGCGCGGCCAATCGTTCCGGATCCTGGAGAAGGATCCTGCGACGCTGAAGCCCGACGAAATGCCATTCTACGCGCCCGCCGAGCAGGCGCCGGTAGAGGTGCCGAAGGCCGATGTGCTCTTCATCACCGGGACGACACTGATCAATGACACCCTCGAGCCGATCCTCGCCGCGGCGAAGCCGGGTGCGACGATAGTCGTCGTGGGGCCGACGGCGAGCATTTCACCCGAGCCCCTCTTCCGTCGGGGCGTGTCGCTCGTGGGCGGCGTCGACGTCACCGACCCCGACTTGCTGCTCGACCTTCTCGCCGAGGGCGGCTCGGGCTATCACTTCTTCGGCAAGGCCGCGGACCGGATCGTGATGGACCCGCGCGGAACGGAATAGAGGATCAGACCAGCCGCTCGCCGTTGAAGAAGGCCTTGCGCCAGCGCGTGACGGTCACTTTCTCGAAGAGCCCGACCTTGGTGAACGGGTCTTCCGCCGCAAATCGTTCGGCTTCCTTGCGGTCGTCCGTGTCGACGATCAGGATTCCGCCCCGGCCGCCGGTGCCGTCGTCGTCGATCAGCGCACCCGCCGCGAGCAGCTTGTGCTTGTTGGCCGTGAGATAGGCGAGGTGTTCTTCGCGCGCGGACGTGCGCAGGTGCAGGTGATCCGGCTTGTCGACGGTCAGGATGGCGTAGGGCATCGTGGGCTCCTCGGATGGTGGGACGGCTGTAATGTCCGGATCGTAGCAGGGCGGTGAACCGGTCGAGAATGACCGAAGCGTTATCCGGGTGATTCTGGATAATAATGCGGGCTCGAATCATCGCTTCCGGGAGACGCAACGATCATGGCCATGACCGTCGGCATCGTGGGAATCGGCGCCATGGGCGCGCCGATTGCGGCACGCATCGCAAAGGCCGGGTTCCCGGTCGTCGGTTTCGATATCGATCCGCTGCGCGCGAAACTGGTGAAAGAGTGCGGGGGCCGGCTCGCCACCTCTCCGGGTAAGGTGGTGGCCGAGTCCGATGTGACGCTGCTGCTGCTCCCGAGCCCACAGGCGCTCGACGAAGCGGTGCAAGACATCGTGGCGCACGGACGTGCGGGAGCGATCGTGCTCGAGTCCGGCACGTTTCGGATCGCCGACAAGGAGCGCGCGCGCGATGCCCTCGCCGCGAAGGGAGTGCGACTCATGGACTGCCCGCTCAGCGGGACGTCCGCCCAGGTGGCCGAGGGGCACGTCTCGATGTTCGCAAGCGGGGACCGAAGCGACTATGAGCGTGCGCTCCCGGTGATGCAGGCGTTCACCGAGCGCGTCGACTACGTCGGGCCCTTCGGGAACGGCATGCGCATGAAGCTGGTCGCCAACACCCTGGTCTGCACAAATACCGCTGCCGCGGCCGAGGCGCTGGCGCTCGCGCAACGGCTCGGCCTGGACATCGCGGTGACCCACGATGTGCTGAGTGCGAGTCCGGCGGCGTCCTCGACGATGCTCAAGCACCGTGGCGCACTGATGGTGAGTGGGCGCTACGAGCCCGCGGGCGGCGCTCTGGCGATACTCGTGAAGGATGCGGCAATCATCGCTGACGCGGGGCAGGCGGCTGGCGCCGATCTGCCCCTGTTCCATATCGCAAAGGATCGGTACGAGCAGGCCATCAAGAAAGGCAAGACCCGGGATGCGGCGGCGATCTTCGAGGAGTTCTCGCCGCTTGCACGAAAGGGGACCGGCACGTGAGCGAGCGAATCTCGCTCGTCGTGGGGATCAAGATCAATCCCGGCCGCGAGGCGGAGTACGAGCGCTTCGAGAATACGGCAGCGAAGATCATCGCGCGCCATGGTGGGGCGGTCGAGCGGCGGATCGCGCTCGAACCGGGCGGCGACGCTGCTCGCCCGCACGAAGTGCACATCGTGACGTTTCCCGATCGTGCTGCATTCGAACGCTATCGGGCCGATCCGCAGATTTCCACGCTTGCTGCGCAGCGCGCGGAAGCGATACAGGAAACGACCTACTGGATCGGCGCCGATCTGGTTCCCTTCGGAGCATCGCCGGCCTGACGCACGGGCTCCGCAACCGACTTGGCATGCATGGGAGTCGAAATGTCCTTTCTGGATCTGCCGGACGCGAGGATTTTCTACAAGAGTCAAGGCAACGGCGGGACGCCGATCGTCTTCGTGCACGGCGCGCTTTGTGGTCACGAGGACTGGAGTTCGCAGTTCGCGTATTTCGGCGCGCGCCAGCGCGTTGTCGCCGTCGACTTGCGCGGCCATGGAAACTCCACTGCGGAGCCCGACAGCTGCAGCATCGAGGCCTTCGCGGCAGACGTTGTCGCGCTGCTCCGCGCACTCGACCTGCCCCCCGCAGTGCTGGTCGGACACAGCATGGGGTGTCGCGTCATTCTCGAGGCGAATCTCCAGGCGCCCGAGCGCGTGGCCGGTCTCGTGCTGAACGACGGCGGTCGATTGGGCCGGGGCGATCCGGAGGGGTCCGAGCGCACCATGCGCGCGGAGATGGCCGCGGCCTACGAAAAAGTGGTGGGCAACCTGTTCATGGGAATGTTCATGGCGAACAGCGATCCGCAGGTCAGGGATCGTCTGGTGGCCCGGGCACTCGCCATTCCACAAGCGGTCGGCCTCGCATTCTTTCCGCGCATGATCAGGTGGGACGCGGGCCGCGCGGAGGAAGCGCTCGCGCACGTCCGCGTGCCGATGCTGGTGCTGCAGAGCACGTTCACCAACGCGCAGCGGGTGCGGGTGTCGCTGGAGCCGGGCGCGGACAACTACTGGTTCCAGGTCGTGCGCGAGCATGCGCCCACCGCGCGGATCCAGATCGTTCCGGAAGTGGGGCATTTCACCATGCTCGAAGCGCCCGACGAGGTGACGCGCGCAATCGCGGGCCTGCTCGATTCCGTGCAGTCGATCGAGCGCTCGGAGCGCTAACCCGGCGGCTTGAGCAGATCGAAATGCCGTAACAGCGCGACATAGGCACCCAGCCGCTCGCGCTTGTAGCGCTCCACGTCGAACTTCCCGAAATCGTAGAAGCCCGCGCCGCTGCGCATGCCGATGCGCCCGGCGTGCATGTTGTCCTCGACGATCTTCGGCGCGGCGAAGCGGTCGTCGCCGGTCGCCTCGCGCAGGTAGCGGCTTGCGTAGTAGAGGATGTCGCCGCCGCCCCAGTCGATGAACTCGAGCAGCCCGAGCACGGCGTAACGAAGGCCGAAGCCGTACTTGATCGCGCGGTCCACGTCCTCGGCGCTCGCGACACCCTCCTCGACGAGCCGCGCCGCCTCGTTCATCGCGAGCGCCTGGATGCGCGGCACGATGTAACCGGGACTCGCCTTGCACACCACGGGAATCTTGCCGATTCGCTCGAGCAGTGCGTTCATCCGCTCGACCACGCCGGGATCCGTGCGCGCGCCAGGGCTCACCTCGACGAGCGGCACGAGATACGCAGGGTTCAGCCAGTGCGCGTTCAGGAAGCGTGCGGGGTGGGTCACCAGGTCCTGCAGCTCGGTCGAGAGCATCGTCGACGTGGTGGATGCGATGATCGCGTCGGGGCGCGCCGCGGCCGAGATCGCCGCGAGCGCGGCGTTCTTCGCCGCGCGCGTTTCCGGAACACCTTCGAAGATCACGTCTGCGTCCGCGAGCGCACCAGGACCCGCATGGATCGATACGCGCGCAGCGATGGATTCGATCGCCGCGCCGGGCATCACGCCGAGGTCGCCCAGTGTTTCGAGTGCCACGCGGATCTCCCGCCGCGCGTCGGCCGCCACGCGCTCGAACTCGGTGACGTCGCGCGTCTTCAGATCGACGAGCCGGACCGTGTGACCGGAGTACGCAAATACGACCGCGATGCCCCGGCCCATGCGCCCGGCCCCCGCGGCGGCGATGAGCTCGCGCGTCATCAGGC
>JBAVOG010000257.1:0-6693 GCA_049691875.1 Burkholderiales bacterium
CAGGACATTGACCATCACCGGAAAGAACACGATCAGGATCGCGACGAGTATCTTCGGATAGACGGTGTAACCCAGCCACATGACGAAGAGCGGGGCAAACGCAACCTTGGGCGCGATCTGCAGCGCCAGGATGTAGGGCGAGAGCACGACTTCGGCACGCGGTGCCATGCCCAGCACGAAACCGATCACGATTCCGAGCAGCGACCCGAGTATGAAGCCGACCACCACCTCCATCGACGTGATGCCCGCGTGATACCAGAGGCGGTCGTTCGCGCTCATGCGTAGGAACTCCTCCCAGACCCGCGACGGGGGCGGCAGGATGAACTGGGGGATTTTCGCCAGCGCCGGCAGCCATTCCCAGGCTGCAAGGAAAACGATGAGCACGGCGATGCTCGCCAGTGTCGTGCCGCCCCCCCAGTTCTTCGCCATGTCGGCCTCGCTCCTTGGCGCCGTCGGTCTACTCGACGAAGCGATTGGTGTAGAGCTCGTCGATGGGCGATGCCTTCGACACGATGCCTTCCTTCACATAGAACGCCTGCACCGCCGCGAGCCGCTTCGGATCCATCTCGCCGATCTTCTTCTGGCCCGGGTACACATACTTGTCGTAGAGCTTGAAGACCTCCGCGATTTCGGCCGCCTTGCCCTTGTGCTGCGGGACGGCGTTCGCGTAGATCTCCGCGGACCCAGTCGGGTCCTTCATGATGTCCGCCATGCCCTTGAGCGTGGCCCGCACCAGCTTTTCGATCAGCTCCGGGCGCTTCTGGATCGTCTCGTCGGAGGCGAGGATCGCCTGCGCCATGCTCGGAAAGTAATCGTCGGACGAGTAGATCGTCACCTTGGCGCCGGCGTTCTGGGCCGTGACGATCCAGTCCGGAACCGCCGCCATCGCATCCGCTTTCCCGGCGGCGAACAATTGCCAGACGCCGGCAGGGCCTGCCGCCTGTGCGTTGACGTCGTTCTTGGTCAGCCCGGCGCTCGCAAGCATGCCCAGCAGCGAGAAGAACGTCGTGTCCTGATAGGCCATCGTCGTGATCGTCTTCCCTTTGAGATCTTTCGGCCCGTTGATTCCCTTGCCGGCGTGGACGACGAGCTGCGTCAGCGATTTCCCGCCGAGCAGCGCAACGGCCTTCACCGGAATCCCCTGCGCGCGCGCGATGATCGGCGTGTCGCCGATGGCACCGCCGATCGGCGCGTTGCCGACGCCGACCTGCTTGGCAACGTCGACGCCACCCTTGGCCACCACGAAGTTGACCTTAAGGCCTTCCTTCTCGTAGTAGCCGCGGGCCTGCGCGAGCATCCATGGGCCAAACGCAGGCAGAAACGCCGGCGCCGGCAACAGGTAGGTCACCTCTTCCATCTTCTGCGCCTGGGCGGGCGCCGCGAAGGTGGATACGAGCGCGATCGCGGCCGCGGTCTTCAGAAACTGACGCTTGTCGAACATTGCCTTCCTCCTCGGTTGTGATGCAGAACTATGCGGCTTCGATACGCTCGCCCACGTGCAGAAGCGACATGAGCTCTGCGACATAGGCGCCCACTCTCGGGTCGCGCCGGCGGCGCATCGGATCGTCGCGACCGGGAATCTCGATCACGATCTCCTCGATGATCTTCCCGGGTCGTTCGCTCATGACGTACACCCGGTCGGAAAGGGCGATCGACTCGACCAGGTCGTGGGTGATCAGCAATGCGGTCTTCCGTTCCGCGGACAGCGTCTGCGCAAGATCCTGCTGCAGCACCATCTTGGTCTGCGCGTCCAGTGCCGAGAAGGGTTCGTCCATAAGGAGCACTGCGGGGTCGACCGCAAGCGTGCGTGCGAGGGCGGCGCGCTGGCGCATGCCGCCCGAAAGCTGATGGGGGTAGTGATTCTCGAAGCCGCCGAGATGGCACTTCGTGATCAGATCGAGCGCGCGACCGCGCCGGTCGCCGGCGGCGACGCCCCGGATCTCGAGGCCGAGTTCAGCGTTTTCCCGGATCGTCCGCCAAGGCAGCAGAAGATCCTTCTGCAGCATGAATGCAACCTGCTTGCTGGGGCCCTCCACGCGCACGCCGTCGACTTCCACTGTGCCCTCGGTCGGCAGGTAGAGGCCGGAACCCATGTTGAGCAAGGTGCTCTTGCCACAGCCGCTGGGGCCGATGAGGGATGCGACCTCTCCATCTGCGATCGACAGAGTCACGCCCTGGACTGCGATCACCTCAGCCTCGCCGGGACGCTTGGCGGGAAATCGCTTGCTCACGTCGTTGAACTGAATGCGGTACTCGGGCACTTTTCGGATCCCTCGCAGTTGACGCAGTTTCAGGCGCGGAGCGGTTGCAACCCCTCCCCGATGCAGGACTTCTCGGCCCCCTGCCCGGCCTCCCCGACTATTCGAGTCCGACCAGAACGGTATCGCCCTCGATCCGTACCGGATAGCACTTGACGTCCCGCCCACCCGGCTCCTTGGTGCAGCGGCCGGTCGGGATGTGGAATTTCGCGCCGTGGAGCGGGCACTCGATTTCGTCCCCCTCGACGAATCCCTGCGAGAGCAGCGCATAGGCATGCGGACAGACGTCTTCGAGCGCGTAGTACTTGTCACCGACAAGATAGACGCCGACCTCCTTGCCATCGATATTCGCCGAGAGCGGTTGGTCGTCGGAGATGTCGCTCAGGGTTCCCGCAGCGTGCCAGTTCGTGGACATTGGGTTCTCGAATTTGGCTCTCTTAGTGGCCTTCGAATGATGTTTTATTAGTGAAACATCATTCCATTTGCGAAACAGAGTAGCGCAGGGCCAATTACGGTGTCAAGCGAAATCGCGCGCGAAACCGGCGCCGATCAGGTGAACGAAGGTGGGAGTCCCGCTGCGGGGCGCGCGCGTCTTGCCGCGCGAATCGGCCGTCAGCGACCGATCAAGGGGCCGGACGGTTGGTCCCGATCGGGGTCGGAGCGGCCGACATAATGCGTTGAAACAGCTCGCGAAACTCTTCGGCTACGCGGACGCCGACGAGCGGATCCTGGTTGGATTCGAAGGCGGAGTCGATGGCGGCCCAATCCCCTGGCGAGAGCGCTCGTTCGGCCGCCGGAAGGATCACGTCTTCTTCCTTCCGCATGTGCGCCCACTGGAACGCCGCATACCGGCCTACCGACGCCGCGTAGGCATCACGCGCACTCGCATCGTGTTCATATCTGCGCAGCGTATCTTGAAGATCTTGCGCCAGTTCACGATCCTTCATGTGCTCAGCCTCGAGCTCCTCGAGCACGGGCGCGATGGCCGCGTCGCGCGATCGCAGCGCGCTGAACAGATACTCGTCCTCTTTTGGATGGTGCAGGCGTACGGGAAACGCGAGGATGTAGGAGACCATCGCGTTCAGCAGCTCGAAGTCCGGGGTCCGTTTCCCGTCGGCAATCTGATCCACGAGATATTGCAGCGCATGCAGCACCCCTGCGAGCGCACGGTGCTCCTCGCGTATCACTGTAAGTGTCTTGTGCATCCAGGCCCCCGGCGCATCGCCATCTCACCCCGTGGACAGGAGGTCACGCGGTTCGAAATCGAACCTGCATCTTGCCCGGTTCGCTGCGCGAGAATATGACTTGCATCAAGCGGCCTTGCGGCGATTGGCCTCCAGCCAGCCGTCCACCAGGGCGACCGTCCGATCGACCTCGGCGGACTGCATGCCCTCCTGCTTCGCGATGGCCTGTACCAGTCGGTCGGCCCGCTCGATATTGGTCGCGCCGTTGGCGAGCGCTCGCGCGGCCGACGACGGGCTTCCGAGCGATTGCGCCGCGGCGGCGTACTTCTCGAACGGTACGAGGTCCTGAGGATGGGCGCCAAGCGACGTGCACAGCTTGACGACCCACTCGTACACTGCCCGCGACAGCGCGAGATCGCCATGCACCGCGTCCTTGATGGGCCGCATGCCTTCCTTTTGCACGCAGCGGTAGTTCCCCGCGAGCAGCATGGCCCATTTAGCGAGCGGAACAAAGATCGAGTCGTAGACCTTGAGCTTGACCGGCAACTCGATCTTCTTGCCGGCCCACTCGAACCGAAGCGCCTCGACATCGGACTGCAGGCGATGCAGCAGCGCGGTGTGTGCGTCCGACTCGAATCGCGCCGACTTGAAATTCGTCGGCAGCCTGACCTGGAGCACGTTGACCTTCTCCTCGGGCGGACGGAAGGCCTGCGGATCAGGACTGCAAAGCGTCATCAATGCAGGGTCGAACGCGTTCCAGACTGTCGAGTCGGTGTAGCAAGCACGCAGCGCGTCGGTATCGAGCCCGGGAATGCGCTTCAGGTAGGCGAGCGGCGGCATGTTCATGATCGACATGCAGGGCACACGCGCCTTGGCGACACGCTCCAGCAACTCCCTCACGCCTGGTGAGCGGTACTGCGGTTCCTGCATGGCCAGTGCGACCAGATCGAAGTCGGCCGGATCGAAGTCGCCCGTCCCACCCGCCGACATCGCGCCCGGCAGCTTGCGCGAGTCGATCTCGACGAGCCCTTCCGTGCCTTTGACCGGCATGCGCACGCGAAAGCCATCCGCGTTGAACAGCTCTGCTTCGGCGGGAAGGCATACCAGCCTCACGGTGTGTCCTGCCATGAGCAGCTTGCTTGCCAGCAACGACCCATAGGACGCACCGAGGGTCAGAATCTTCAGCGGAGCTTGCATGACAGGTTCCTCCAGGAACGGAAAGGGGCGGAAAGTTACAGGTATAGGTCCGACCGCCCACCATGTCACGCCGCGAGGCACAATTGCGGATTCCGGAACGGCGCCGAGCGAGGAAGACCGCTCGTAGTTACAGGACCGTTCCGTCCGGGACGGGCTCCGAACCGACGCGCGCTTCGGCCCGCCTCGCGCCCCACAGCACCGCCACCCCGATTGCCGCAGCCAGCACCGAGGCGGAGAACACGGCGATCTTGGCCGCCGCGAAATCCGACGCCACGAAAAAAGCCTGGCCGGCGATGAACAGCGAGATCGTGAAGCCGATGCCGGCCAACGCACCCGCCCCGGCCAGCTGGCGCCACGAGTACGCACTGGGCTTGACCGCAAGCCCGAGCCATACCGCCAGCGCGGAGGCCCCCACGAATCCGAGCGGCTTGCCGATCGCAAGTCCCACCACGATTGCCAGGATGAGCGGACCGTGACCTTCCCAGACGTCGGTGGTCACGACGACGCCTGCGTTGACCAACGCAAAGAGCGGGAGCACCAGATAGCTCGATCGCGGCGCGACGTGCCGGAGCCAGCGTTCCGCCGGCGACTCCAGACGGTCATGGATTGCATCGAGTGCGCGCAGCGCCTCGGTGGACGGCCCGAGTCGCAGGACCTCGCCGCCGCGTTGCGCTTCGCCGGCCAGAATCGTGTCCGCCTGCCTCATCAAAGCCTTGAGGTTCGGCGGCGGCCGCGTCGGGATGAGCAATGCCAGCACGACGCCGGCCAGGGTGGCGTGCAGCCCGCTGGCATGCACGCACGCCCACAAAGCGATGCCCAGCAGCATGTAGGGCGACACGCGGTACACCCCGGAGCGGTTGAGCAGGAAAAGCAGCCCGGCAATGCCGGCGGCGCCACCGAGAAATCCAAGATTCAGCTCGCCGGAGTAGAAGCCGGCCACGACGACGATGGCGCCGATGTCGTCGACGATCGCCGCAGCCGTCAGAAAGATGCGCAACTCGATCGGAACACGCCGTCCCAGCATCACGACCAGGGCCACCGCGAAGGCCGTGTCGGTCGCCATCGGCACGCCCCAGCCCCGGGACCACGGCCCGTTCGGAATCAGCAACGTGTACAGGATCACCGGCACAACCATGCCGCCGATTGCCGCGGCGACCGGCAACGCCGCAGCGCGCCGACTGGCGAGATGACCGACCGTGAATTCGCGCTTGATTTCCAAACCCACCACCAGGAAGAAGATGGTCAGCAGACCGTCGTTGACCCAGTGACGCAATGACATCCCGAATGCGCGCTCGCCGAGCGCGAATCCCAGGTACTGTTCCCAGAAAGACTCGAACCCCGGCCCCATCGCCGAGTTCGCTAACGCGACCGCCAGGACGGACATGAGCAGCAGCAGGACTCCCGTCGAAGGCGCCCAGCTGGCGAAATCGAGCGCTGCCGATCGCACGCGATGCCCCAAGGAACCGAGCAACGCGTCCGACAGGGAGCTTTCATCCCATGGACCGTCGTAGCGTCGGCCATTGATGAAGAACGTCGGCGTCATCGTCACGCCGCTCGCACGCGCGCTCGATACGTCGGCATCGACTCGGGCCGTCGCACGCTTCCTGGCTTCCTCGGTCTGCCCCAGTGCGGCCCGCACGAGTCCCAGATCGTCTGTGACCTTGCGCAGATCGTCTTCGGTCAGCGTTTCCGACCGTGTCATCAGCGCGATGTGTGCATCCCAGAACCGCTTGTGGCTGCTTGCGCATTCCGCCAGCTCTGCGGCGCGACGCGCGATTTCGCTGCCCGTGATGGGACGATGACGAAAGACGTAGCGCAGGCGATCACCGAACCGGCTCCGGACTGCGGCGATCGGCTCGTTGGCCGCCCTGCAATACGGGCACGCGTAGCTGCCGTATTCGACCAGCGTCAGCTCGGCGTCGTGGGGGCCGAGTACGTGGTCACGGGCATCGTCGACCGGGCGGTCGAGCCGGTTGGTGATTCGATCCTGAGGCATCGAATTTCTCGGATTGCTCCGTGACAACTAGCGCGCAGGACTGTTCCGCGCCGAGCCC
>JBAVOG010000258.1:0-2675 GCA_049691875.1 Burkholderiales bacterium
CCGCTCAAGCGCGCGATCATGCCGTTCGGCGGCTGGCGCGTGGTCGCGGCGAGCCTCGAGTCCTACGGCTACAAGCCGGATCCCGCCATCGGCGAGGTCTTCACCAAGTACCGCAAGACGCACAACGACGGCGTCTTCGACGCCTACACGCCGGACATCCGGAAGGCGCGGTCGTCGTCGATCGTCACCGGCCTGCCGGACGCGTACGGCCGCGGCCGCATCATCGGCGACTACCGCCGCGTCGCGCTCTACGGCGTGGACTTCCTCCTCGTCGACAAGCAGCGCGAGAAGCAGGAGCTTGACGACCGCCATTCGACCGAGGACGTGATCCGCCTGCGCGAGGAGCTCGCCGAGCAGATCCGGTCGCTCAAGGAGCTGAAGGAGATGGCGTCGCGCTACGGCCATGACATCTCGGGGCCGGCGACCAACGCCCGCGAAGCGGTGCAGTGGACCTACTTCGGCTATCTCGCCGCCATCAAGCAGCAGAACGGCGCGGCGATGTCGGCCGGGCGCCTGTCCACGTTCTGGGACATCTACTTCGAGCGCGACCTGCGCGAGGGCAAGCTGAACGAGTCGCAGGCGCAGGAGATCATCGACGACCTGGTGATCAAGTGGCGCATCGTGCGCTTCCTGCGCGCCCCGGAGTACAACCTGCTCTTCTCCGGCGACCCGGTGTGGGTCACCGAGGTCGTGGGCGGACAGGGCGAGGACGGCCGCACGCTCGTCACCAAGAGCGCGTTCCGCATGCTGAACACGCTGTACACCCTCGGCCCGGCGCCCGAGCCGAACATCACGGTGTTCTGGTCGCCGCGGCTGCCCGACGGCTTCAAGCGCTTCGCGATCAAGACGTCGGCCGACACGAGCGCCATCCAGTACGAGTCCGACGACCTCATGCGGCCGAAGTGGGGCGACGACTGCGCCATCGCCTGCTGCGTCTCGGCGATGCGGGTCGGCAAGCAGATGCAGTTCTTCGGCGCGCGCGTGAACCTGCCCAAGACGATGCTCTACGCCCTGAACGGCGGTCGCGACGAGGTGAGCGGCGAGCAGGTGGGGCCGAAGCTCGCGCCGATCACGTCCGACGTGCTGGACTACGACGAGGTGGTGGGCCGCCTCGAGCCGATGATGGACTGGCTCGCGCGCACGTACGTCAACGCGCTCAACATCATCCACTACATGCACGACAAGTACTGCTACGAGTCCATCGAGATGGCGCTGCACGACCGCGACGTCCTGCGCACGCTCGCCTGCGGGATCGCCGGCCTCTCGCACGCGGCCGACAGCCTGTCGGCGATCAAGTACGCCAAGGTGAGGCCGGTGCGCGACGAGCGCGGGATCATCGTCGATTTCAAGACCGAGGGCGAGTTTCCGTGCTTCGGCAACAACGACGACCGCGCCGACGACCTTGCCAAGCTGCTCGTGTCGATGATGATGAACAAGATCCGCTTGTACCCGACCTACCGCAACGCGGTCCATACCCAGTCGATCCTCACGATCACCTCCAACGTCGTGTACGGCAAGGCGACGGGCAATACGCCGGACGGCCGCAAGAAGGGCGAACCGTTCGCGCCGGGCGCCAATCCCTCGAACGGCCGCGACACGCACGGGGCGCTGGCCGCCCTGATGTCGGTCGCCAAAATCCCGTACGACGACGCCGAGGACGGCATCTCGCTCACGCTCTCGATAGTGCCCTCCGCGCTCGGCAGCGAGGCGGAGCGCATCACGCGCGGAGTGAACGCGCTCGACGCCTATTTCTCGAGCGGCGGCTTCCACGTCAACATCAACGTGCTCAACCGCGAGACGCTGCAGGACGCGATGAAGAACCCGGAGAAGTACCCGCAGCTCACGATCCGGGTGTCGGGCTACGCGGTGAACTTCGTCAAGCTGACCAGGGAGCAGCAGCTCGACGTCATCAACCGCACGTTCCACGGCGCGATGTAGGCATCCCATGGCCGAGCCCGCCGTCGGAAGCCGCTACGAGCTCCACGTCACGCGCAAGGGGGCGACGGAGAGCCGGACGGCGCACGACTACTACGCCATCCACCCGGGCGACGTCGAGGAGATCAAGGAGGAGGACGACCTCGTCGGGTACGTGCACTCGTACGAGGTGGGCAGCACGGTGGACGGCCCGGGCATCCGGTTCGTCGGCTTCCTCACCGGCTGCCTACTGCGCTGCCAGTACTGCCACAACCCCGATACCTGGCACAAGTACAACGGCCACCCGGTAACGGTCTCGCGCGCAATGCGCCAGATCGGCAAGTACGCCCAGGTGCTCAAGATCAGCCAGGGAGGCATCACGCTGTCGGGCGGCGAGCCGATGGTGCAGCGGCCGTTCGTGACGCGGATCTTCCGCCGCTGCAAGGCGCTCGGCCTGCATACCTGCATGGACACCTCGGGCCGCCTGGGCGACAAGTTCACCGACCAGGAGCTGATGGACATCGACCTCAACCTGCTCGACATCAAGTCGGGCGACCCGGCGATCTACGAAAAGGTCACGCGCCAGCCGCTCAAGCCCACACTCGACTACGCGCGGCGCCTCTCCTCGCTCGGGCGGCCGATCTGGATCCGCTTCGTCCTCGTGCCCGGTCTCACCGACGGCTATGACAACGTGGAGAAGGTCGCCGACCTCTGCGCCGAGCTGAAGTCCGTCGAGCGCGTGGAGATCCTGCGCTTCCACC
>JBAVOG010000259.1:0-4238 GCA_049691875.1 Burkholderiales bacterium
GGCGTACACCGGGGGCGCGGAGGGGGCCAGCCTGGTGCTCGGCACGTTCGTCGCCACGTTCGTTTATTGCCTGCTCGTCCTGCGCACCATCCGCCGCGCCGGCGAGTTCGACGGCGAAGGCCGTCCCGTCGGGGCGGCTGGAGACGGCTACCTCCAATACGTCGACGCGGACGCCTTGATGACAAATGCCGAACGGCGCGATCTCGCGATCGCGCCGTTCGGGTACTGCTCGGACGACTGAAACTGGGCTAGTTGCTGACCAGCACTGCGACGCGACCGTCGCGCCTGAGCTGCGGGTCACCGAAAGCGCCAGTCTCGATCTTGGCGGCCGGGACTCCAGCCACGATCAGCGCGTCACGAACCACCACGACGCGGCCCTCGTTGGCGCCGTCGAGTCCGATCCGGTAGGACGGATTCTGATCCATGTAGTGGGCGATATCACTCGCCTTACCGCTGTCGGAACGCAAAATCTCATTGCTGTTGGTGTTGAAGGTGTAGTCCCTGTACGAGGTCCAGTTGCCACTTCCAGCCATCGGGCCCTGGGCGCCGGTCGGACCGACTGCGCCTTGCGGACCCGCAGCGCCCGTAGCGCCAGCGGGGCCGGTGATGCCACCCAGCTCGGTGCTGCCCTTCGCGCCTGCATATCCGGTTGCGCCTTGCGCGCCTGCCGGACCGGCTTGGCCAGTCGGACCAGTCGGACCAACCGTAGTCGGGCCTACTGCGCCCTTGCTACCAGCTACGCCTTGTATGCCCGCGGGACCGGAACTTCCCATCGCGCCAGCAGGACCGGCGAGGCTCGAGCCTTGAGCGCCCGTCTCTCCGGTCGCACCTTGCGCACCAGCGGGACCGGCAGTACCGACATTGCCGGCACGACCGACCACCATCGCGCCCGTGCCGCCTGTCGCGCCGCTCGGACCTTGCATGCCTGCGGGGCCGGCTGGACCTGTCGGGCCTGCGGGACCCGCCATCGCCACCCCGGTCGCGCCGGTTGCACCTGTGTCTCCTCGCTCGCCGACCGGGCCGGCAGGCCCTGCAGCGCCGGCAGGACCGACGTAGCTTGGGGTCGTCGGCATCTGGGCGACGGGCTGCGGGGTGGTAGTGCTGCACCCTGCAACCGCGAACGTTCCAAGAACCGCTAGCAACAGCGGGCGTTTCATCATCTTCTACAATAGCATCGAATTTCTCATCATGATTCCTTTGACCGATATCCGTATCAAGTACTGTGCGCGTGGAGAACTCCTCATCAGCGAAATCGTGTGTGCGCGGTACGATCCACATCGACAAGCTATGCGACTTGTCGGGCCGGCTCTGTGCGGCATCGTGCATAGTGGAAAATCGTTGCGCGATTGGCGAACCCGCCATGCAGAAACTCGGACATGCGGGAGAGAGCGACGCGACGATCGACGCCGCGAGTGAACCTAGCGACGCCCGTCGTGCGGGGAGACCGCACGGAGATCCATGGTAATGCGGCTATATCAATTCGACACACGCGTCACCGGCGCGTGGCTACTTCTACCTACTGGCCTTGTCCTGAATCTTCTCACCGCTGCGCTCGACATCCTCTCCGAACCCCTGCATCGTGTTGCAGCCAGCAAGCAGCGCGATCCACGCGGCTAGCGTCATCATCGTAAGCAACTTTTTCAGCATGATCTTCTTCCTCGAGTGAAAGGCGATAACGCACGACTTGCGCGCGACCATCAGTTTCGTTCCTCCCGCGAAGGTCCGTCTGTGCGCTATCGCACCCGAGTACCGAGACGTTTCTTTAGCGCCTTATCGTTAGCGCCTTATCGTTGGCGCCTTGTCCGAGCTTATTGGCTTGGACCGGGGCGGCTTGCGCCGCGGCCTTCATAGCGAGTCGATCGAGAAGGTGTCGCAGTCCTTCGGCCGGCCCGAGTCCAGGCCGCGCTTGAACCAGGCCACGCGTTGCGCCGACGAGCCGTGCGTGAACGACTCGGGCACGACCCGGCCTTGAGTCTGCTTTTGCAGGCGGTCGTCTCCGATCGCGGTCGCAGCGTTGAGCGCTTCGGCGATGTCGCCGGAGTCCAGCTGATTCATGGTGGCCGCGTAGTGTCCCCACACGCCCGCGTAGCAGTCGGCCTGCAGCTCCATACGCACCGAAGTATGGTTGTCTGCACCCTGGGAGACGCGCCCGCGCGCCGCTTCCATTTTCTGGAACGTGCCGGTGAGCTTTTGCACGTGGTGGCCCACCTCGTGAGCAATCACGTAGGCCTGGGCAAAATCGCCCGGAGCGCGAAAGCGCGTTTGCAGGTCGCGAAAGAACGCGAGGTCGATGTAGAGCTTCTCGTCGCCGGGACAGTAGAAGGGGCCCGTGGCCGACTGCCCCATGCCGCAGGCCGAGCGCACTTGCCCGTCATAGAGGACGAGCGTCGGGGGGCGATACTGGCTGTTCGATTGCTGGAAGATGTTTCCCCAGACCTCCTCGGTGCTGCCGAGGACCTTGGCAACGAACTGCCCCATCTCGTCCGTGGGCGCGCCCTTGGGCGCCTCGCGCGTTTCGCGCTGGGGGGCAACCTGCTCGGCCACGTTCAGCACGGCGCTGGGGTCGAAGCCGAGAAAGTAGCCGATCAGAACGACCACGATTGCGCCCACGCCTAGGCCGCCCCCGACCATGCGCATCCCGCGCCGATCTTCAACGTGGCCGCTGGCCCCCTGGTCGCCTAGTTTCATGCTCGCGCCCGCCGTTTCTAAACTACGCTAGCAAGAGCGCGGTGCCAGCCGTGATTCTCGAGACTCTAGCGCAGACCGAGAAACGACAGGACAAAGAGGACGATGACGATTGCGCCGACGATCCAGACGATGCTGTTCATTAGATTTCCTTTGGTGTGGGTTACAGGATCGATTCAAGTATTGAAAGCGATCCGCTGGACACCGATTTCCACACTACTCGTCGCGGCCTGGAAGTTCAGTGCGCCGGCGCGCATAAGGTCCGATAGTTACCCCAGGATCACGCGCACCTGGTGGACACGACCATCATCCACGAGCGGAACGCGCGCCGGGCCTTCTGGCAACGCTTTCCCGTCCAGCTCGGCATGCGCGACGCCGCGGCAGACCCCGTTGGGGTTTTCCACCGCGATCTCGTATCGCGCAGAGCGGTACTTGAAGACGATCTCGAAACGCGGCCACGCTTTGGGGATGCATGGGGCAAGTTGCAGGTTCGCGCCCTGCAGGCGAAAGCCGAGGATCGCTTCGATGCCGACCCGATACAACCATCCCGCCGAGCCCGTGTACCACGTCCATCCGCCGCGCCCGACATGCGGCGCGACGGAATAGACATCGGCAGCGACGACGTAAGGCTCGACCTTGTAGCGCTGGACGTCGGCACGCGTGCTCGTGTGGTTGATCGGGTTCATGAGCGAGAAAAGCTCAGCCGACTTGTCGCCGTCGCCTAGCGCCGCGAAGGCGATCGCCGACCACGTGGCAGCATGAGTGTACTGGCCGCCGTTCTCCCGGATGCCGGGTGGATAGCCCTTGATGTACCCGGGATCGAGCAGCGTGTGGTCGAACGGTGGCGTGAACAGCAAGGCCAGACGGTCGCCGCGACGTATGAGCTGCTCGTCGACGGCAGCCATGGCGCGAACGGCGCGCGCCGGATCCGCTGCCTGCGAGATTACGCTCCAGGATTGCGCGATCGAGTCGATCCGGCACTCCTCGCTCTTGGACGAGCCGAGGGGCGTCCCATCGTCGTAATAGCCGCGCCGGTACCAGTCTCCGTCCCAGCCGTCCCGCTCCAGCGACGTTCGAAGTCGCGCGACGTGCACAAGCCACTTCGCGGCGTGCGCCGTTTCGCCGCGAGCTGTCGCCAGAGGCGCGAAAGCCGTCAGCGTCGCAAGCAGGAACCAGCCGAGCCAGACGCTCTCCCCGGAGCCCCGCTCGCCGACCCGATTCATGCCGTCGTTCCAGTCGCCCGTGCCGATCAGCGGCAAGCCGTGCATGCCGACGCCGAGACTCTGGTCGAGCCCGCGCGCGCAGTGCTCGAACAGCGTTGCACGCTCCTCCGCGAGCACGGGCTGAAAGAATGCGTCGTGCTCGCCGGGCCCGAGCGGCTGACCTTCGAGGAACGGCACGGCCTCGTCCAGCACCGCGATGTCGCCGGTCGCCTCGATGTAGTGTGCGGCCGCGTAGGCCAGCCATATCCGATCGTCGGAAATGCGGGTCCGCACGCCCTGGCCGGCCGGCGGCACCCACCAGTGCTGGACATCGCCCTCGACGAACTGCCG
>JBAVOG010000260.1:0-4797 GCA_049691875.1 Burkholderiales bacterium
CCCCCAGCACCCCGCCGCGCTCACTGATCGCCTCGAACTCGCGTAGCACCGCCTCCTCGACGAGCTCGGTGAGCGCCTCGATGATGTAGCTCCCCTGGTTGGGGTTCTCGTTCTTCGCCAGGCCCCATTCCCGGTTGATGATGAGCTGGATCGCGATCGCGCGGCGCACGCTCTCCTCGGTGGGGGTGGTGATCGCCTCGTCGTAGGCGTTGGTGTGCAGGCTGTTGGTGTTGTCGTAGGTCGAGATCAGCGCCTGGAGCGTGGTGCGGATGTCGTTGAAGGCGATCTCCTGCGCGTGGAGACTGCGCCCGCTCGTCTGCGAGTGGAACTTGAGCTTCTGGCTGCGCTCGTTCGCCCCGTAGCGGTGCTTCATCGCCACCGCCCAGATGCGCCGCGCAACGCGCCCGAGCACCGCGTACTCCGGGTCCATCCCGTAGCTGAAGAAAAACGAGAGATTGGGCGCGAAGTCGTCGATGTGCATGCCGCGCGCGAGGGATCGCCGTCTGGCGCCGATCCGCTTTACAGTTTCGTTATGTTGCCATAGGGAACCTTCCGCCAAGTCCTTGAAAGCTCGGTAGGTAAATAGACGGTGGGATTCTTGCTTCGTACCGAATGCTTAAGACGCCTTGAGATTGCCTGCCCAGTACATGCCATCATGTCCGAAGCGTGGTCGCTCGTTTTACAGAGGTTGGCGCGAGCAAGCGTACGGTTGCTAGCACCACCCGTTGCCGTGGTCACTATTTTGTCCGGCGGTGACGCGGCGCTTGCCCAGCCCTTCTACGAGGGCAAGGTGGTACGGATTGTGGTGGGCTTCGCTCCCAGCGGTGGGTTCGACACGTACGCGAGGGCGATCGGCCGGCACCTCGGCGCACACATCCCCGGCAACCCCACCGTGGTGGTGGACAACATGCCGGGGGCCGGCGGTCTCGTCATGACCAACTATCTGTACAAAGTGGCGAAGCCTGATGGTCTGACGATCGGACACTTCAATGGCGCACAGATTCTCGGCCAGCCGCTCGGCCAGCCAGGTATCGCGTTCGACGCACGGAAGTTCGAGTACATCGGGGCAGCGGTCAAGACGGATGTAGTTTGCAGCCTGAGCAAGGCGAGTGGCATCACCAGCTTTGATGAGTGGCGCGCGGCTCGGACACCGCTCAAGCTCGGCGGCTCGGGACCCGGCGCGACGCCAGACAACTCGGCTCGAATCCTGAAGGCGGCTCTCGGGCTCCCGATCCAGGTGGTCTCCGGATACAAGGGCACCTCGGCGATCCGTCTGGCTGTCGAGAGCGGAGAGATTTCCGGAGCCTGCTGGTCATGGGAATCGATGCGGGTGACATGGCGCAAGGCGCTCGACGCCGGAGAGGTTGTGCCCATCGTGCAATTCGTCGCAAAGCCGTTTCCTGAGCTTCCGAACGTTCCGCTGGCGATCAGCCTCGCAGGTTCGGAGGAGGCGCGAAGGCTGATACGCATAGGCATACACGGCCCCAGTGCATTCGCGCGCCCATTTGCCCTGCCGCCGGGCACGTCGAAGGCGCGGGTCGCGACCCTGCGCAGGGCCTTCAGGGACACACTTAAAGACGCTGCATTCCTTGCCGATGCCGAACGGGCGAAGCTCACCATCGATCCGGTGACCGGGGAGGAACTAGCGCAGCTCGTCACCGACGCGCTCGCGCTGGACCCTGCGCTCATTGCCGATCTCAAGGAGGCGCTTTACCAGTAGCCTTACCGGCCGCAACGACTTCATGATTTCCGGCACAGCGGAGCACTTGGGGAGGCAGTACGCAGAAGACGATGCACGCCGCCGATCGACTCGACGATGCCCAAGTCCGATCGGACCTCTGGTCGACGTTGTGCGCCCTCGCGGCGCGACTCGGAGACGGCGACGCCGTTCTGGCTCCCGGCCGGCGGGCACTGACGTTTGCAGGGCTTCGAAACCGCATAGCGGCAATCAAAGAAGATTTGAACCGAGCAGGAATCGGCCGCGGCGATCGCGTCGCGATTGTCTTGCCAAACGGCGCGGAGATGGCAGTGTGCTGCGTCGGCACGATCGCGTGCGCCGTCGCGGCACCGCTCAATCCCGCCTACACGGCGGACGAATTTCGCACCTACTTCAGAAGGATACGACCCAGGGCACTGATCATTGCGACCGACCAGACGACGCCGGCACGCGAGGTGGCCTCCGAGCTCGGCGTGCCGATCCTCGATCTGGTCGCCGAGACATCCGGTCCCGCCGGAACGTTCACGCTAAGGGGGGCCCCGACCGCAGACTGCCGCGATCCCGAATGGAACACCGGGGAAGATCTCGGATACGTCCTTCTCACGTCAGGGACCACGTCCGAGCAGAAGCTCGTGCCAGTGAAGCAGAAGCAGCTCATGGCCTACGCGCTCGGCATCCAGCCAGTCCTGGGAATCGGTCCCGCCGATCGCACGCTGCTCATCATGCCCTTGTACCATGGAGCCGGCCTGAAGTCCTCGTGTCTCATCCCGCTCGTCAACTGCGCCTCGGTAGTCTGCTTACCCGAGTTTGAGGTATCGACATTCTTCGAGGCCATGGATACCTATCGGCCGACCTGGATCACCGCAGGCTTCACGTTCCACAAGGCCATTCTCGAGAAGGTCGATGCGTACCGCGACATCGTCCAGCGATCACGGCTTCGTTTCATGAGGTCAGGCGCCGGCCGCTTGGATCCCAAGGTCAAGGAGGGGCTCGAGTCCGCGTTCGGCGTGCCCGTCATCGAGCAGTATTCGAGCTCGGAGACCGGCGTCATCGCAATTTCTCCTCTGCCCCCAGAGAAGGGCAAACCCGGCGCGGTGGGTCGGCCAGTCTTCAATGAAGTCGCCGTCATGGGAGCCGATGGCGCGTTACTCGAGCCCGGCGCGGAGGGCGAGATCGTGGTCCGGGGGCCCAGTGTGTTCGATGGATACCTGGACGACCCAGAGGCCAATGGGGCAGCTTTCATCAACGGCTGGTATCGAACCGGAGACCTCGGGCGCCTGGACACGGATCGCTTCTTGACGATCACGGGTCGCGTGAAGGAGATAATCAACCGGGGCGGCGAGAAAATTTCGCCGCGCGAAATCGAAGCCGTCCTCTCTCGACACGACGCAGTGCTGGACGTCAAGGCTTTCGGCGTTCCTCACCGAAGCCTGGGCGAAGAGGTGGTCGCGGCAGCGGTCGTGCGCAGCGACATACCGCTGAGCGAAATGGATCTGAAGAAATTCGCGAGTGAGCACCTCGCCGATTTCAAGGTGCCGCGACGGATTTTCTTTCGCGACGCGCTCCCGCTTGGCCCTTCCCAAAAGCTGGACGTCAGGACTCTCGTCCGGGAATGTCGGGACCTGCTCGACGCGGAGCGCGAGGCGACAAAGGGCGCATCTCACCGAGAACTGTCTCCGACGGAATCGGTGGTATGCGATCTGTGGCGCCAGACGCTCGGCGACGAGCGCATCGGGATCGACAGCGACTTCTCCCTCCTTAGCGGAGATTCGTTGAAAGCCGTCGAGCTTCTGATTTCAGTCGAAAAAGTGTTCGGCATCGAGCTGCCCATGCGCGCGTTGAACGGCGAAGCATCGACGGTCGCCAAGATGGCGGCCGAGGTCGACCGCCTACGCGGTCAGCCAGTATCCGATCGGAATGCAGCCGATGAAACGAAAACGATCGATGTCTCCGATATGGACAGCCCGCCAGCTCGTTCTCGTCCCATACTGACCGCCAGCGATGTGCTTACATCCCTGGTGTTCCTGAGCCTCGCCCCGGTCGCGTGGTTTCTGCCCCGGTCCGCCTGGTCAAGCGTCTGCGGCGCCCTCGCGCGGCTTCATGTCGCCGCGAGAGGCTCGCATACACAAGGTATCGGCGAGGCGCTGAGCAAGCTCCGCGTTCGATTGACCCCCCGGGAACTCGAACACCGATTTCTCTCGCGCGTCTACGAGGACATCGTGTGCACGCTTAGGGAGCACTTGCCGTTCGCCTGGCGACCGCGGATACGTCTGGAGGGCGCCAAGAACGTTCGTGCCGCTCGCGCGGCGGGGCTCGGAGCGATTCTTTGGGTGTGTCCTTCCCCTTTCGGGGGCTTCATCGCGAAGAAGGCGCTCAAAGCGGAGGGATTCGATCTCGTGAGCCTCCGAAGCGCAATTCATCCGTATTCCGGCTCCAGATTCGGCACGACGGTGCTGAACCCTATGAGAACGCGGGTCGAGGACCGCTACCTGATGGGCACGGTCATCCTTCGGGACGGGGACGGGCTCGCGGGGCTTCACGCGCTTCGCCAGCACCTGGACGCCAACGCGATCGTCACGATAGCGGCGAATGCTCAGGAGGGGGTGCCGTTCGAGTTGCCGTTCCTGGGCGGAACGCTGGAGCTCTCGCTGGGCGCGCCGATGCTGTCGGTTCTACGCGACACCCCCCTGCTCCCGGTATTCACGTCGAGAAACGAAAAGGGAAAGTTCGAAGTCGTCATCGGTCCGCGCATTCAAGCACCGCCGGAGGGAAACCCGAATGAGAGGGCGCGCGAGCTCGCCCGGTGCTACGCAAGTGCTCTCGAGGAGCACCTGCGCCACCACCCGGCCGAGTGGCGCGGTTGGTTCAGCCGAAACGCCTGGCGTCCCGGGATCGAAATGTAACGCGGACGGCGAGCCGACTGGCCGGTCCGGCGCCGCGTTGATTCAACGGATAGAAGGAAAATCAATCCCGCGCGCGCCGCGTCTTGCCGCGCGGATCCGCTGCCCTGCCGGTTGCACAAGGCCCAAGGACGCGGCGCATGCGCGCATTTTGCGCACGGCAGGGCCCGGTGCGCGACC
>JBAVOG010000261.1:0-3967 GCA_049691875.1 Burkholderiales bacterium
CATCACGGCTGCGAATCGCGCGAAGACGCCGATGCCCCCGCCGTTTCCGGAAACTTGGCCGGATAAACAGACGGACGACTACGCGGCGCCTTCCGCCGTGGCGTCGCTCGCGCAACTGGCTGCGGAGATCGCGCGCGACTCGACCGGCGCCGTCCCGTCGGTCGAGTCGCTCCCCGACAACGCGTATGAACGGCTGCCCCCATGCCTGCCCGATGCCTAGCGGATTGCCGGCAGTAGACGAAGAAGGAGAGAACGCCGATGGCCGAAGCCAGTGACCTGGATGCCCGACCCGAACCCTGGCTCGTGAGCTTGATGCGCAAGCGATGGCTGCGTTGGCTCACATGGCTTGTATTCGCGGGGCTGGTCGTGGTCCTCGCACTCGGCGCCTACGCGGTTGCCCTGCTCCGGGAGGACACGCCCGTCGTGCATCAGGATATCGTCGAGCACTTCAAGTACGGCTCGACCGGCGGCGAGCGCGAGTCCGGGTTCCCTTACTGGATCTTCCAGGCACTGCCGCAGGTGTGTGCCGCGCACCTGCCCGGGGAAGGCTATGCGTCGCTCGGACTGATCTACGAGAAGGGACGGGACCTGCCGGTCGGCATGTCGGTGCGCAACTACCAAGGCATCAATCGGACGTTCATGAACTGCGCGGTCTGCCACACCAGCACCGTGCGCGACGCACCGGACGCGGAGCCACGTGTCGTGGTCGGGATGCCGGGCAACCTGTTCAACCTCGGGGCCCTGCAGAAGTTCTTTTTCGATTGCGCGCGCGATGCCAGGTTCTCCAGTGAATACGTGGTTCCGGAGATCGACCGCCTGATGCGTGCGCGCGACGAGCATCTCGGTGTCCTCGATCGCTACGTGGTGTATCCGCTCGCGGTCTGGATCATGCGCGAGCGCCTGCTCATGCTGCGCGGGCGCATGGCGCCGCTTCTCGATCAGACGGAGTGGGGCCCCGGGCGCGTGGATACCTTCAATCCGAACAAGATCCTGTTCGGCATACCGCTCGACCAGCTGCCGGAGCACGAGAAGAATCCGCCCGTCGACTTTCCCTCGATCTGGCTGCAGAAGCGGCGCCAGGGCATGCAGCTTCACTGGGACGGCAACAACATCATGGCCGAGGAGCGGAACAAGAACGCCGCATTCGGCACCGGCACGACGCCGCCCACGATCGATCTCGAGGCGATCGGCCGTCTGGAGGAATGGATGCTGACCGTCGAGCCGCCCAAGTATCCGTACCCGATCGATGCGGACAAGGCGGCACACGGCGCGAAGTTATACGCCGAATACTGCGCCGGCTGTCATGGCAAGAATGGCCGGGAGTTCACCTCGCCCGAAGGGCGCACGGCGCGTGCGTGCATCGACCCCAAGGAGTCGGAGGACGTGCTGTACGGCCCGGTGGTCGGCAAGATCACGCGCATCGAGGACATCGGGACGGATCGCCACCGGCTCGACTCGTTCTCGTACGACCTCGCGGTGAATCTCGGCACGGTGTACGCGGGCTACCCGCATCGCTATTGCCACTACCGCAAGACCTACGGCTACGCCAATATGCCGCTCGACGGGATCTGGCTGCGCGCGCCCTACCTGCATAACGGGTCGGTGCCGACGCTGCGCGCGCTTCTCGAGCCGGCCGCCAACCGGCCGCGCGTCTTCTATCGCGGGAACGACGTCTACGACCAGAAGAACGTCGGCTTCGTCAGCGAAGACGCGACGCGAGGCACGCTTAAGTTCTTCCGGTACGACGTTTCGCCGCCCGGCAACTCGAACGCCGGCCACGAGGGCCGGTACTACGGCACCACGCTCGCGCCTGCGGACAAGGACGCGCTTGTCGAATACATGAAGACGTTCTGAGGGCACTCCCATGGCCGCCACGCAGACTTCCTCCCGCAAGAAACGCAAGCTCGAAAAATGGCTCGCGGTGCTCATCATCCTGGCCGTGCTCGCCGGCTGGTACGGTTGGTACAAGTTCTTCCGCGAGGAGGCACAGCCGGACTGGATTCGCAAGGACCCCGAGATGCGATTCAAGTACGGGTCGTTCGGCGCCGAGCGGGAAGCAGGCATTCCGTACTGGATCTTCTACGTGCTGCCGCGCATGTTTCCCGAGAAGATCCCCAAGCCCGGCGGGTATGCCGGATTCGGTGCCGCGTGGGAGCAGGGGCAGGAGTTGCCCGTCGGCTTCACCAAGATGACCGTCGGCTTCCCGCGCGTGGCGAATAATTGCGCGGCGTGCCACACCACGAGCTACCGCAGTAAACCGGACGAGAATCCGACTTTCGTCACGGCGGGCCCCGGTCACACGCTGCACCTCGTCGCGTTCTTCAAATTCCTGGTCGACTGCGCCAAGGATCCGCGCTTCAACGCGGACAACATCATGGGCGAGATCGCGCTGGTGACCGAGCTGTCGATGATCGACCAGGCGATCTACCGTTTTCTGCTCATTCCGATCACCAAGAAGCGCCTGCTCGAGCGCGAGGGGCAGTTCAAGTGGATCTATCGCCACGATTTTCCGGACTGGGGCCGGGGCCGCGACGACGCGATGAACCTCACCAAGTATTTCATGATCGAGCTGAAGATGGATGACACGTTCGGTCCCACCGACATCCCGTCCATCTGGAACCTGAAGAAGTACGACGCACCCGGCACCACGATGAACTGGTCGGGCGACAGCCATGACTCGTACTCGGTGATCATCGACTCGGCGCTCGGCCTCCTCGGCGCCGCGCCCAAATCGAACGACGAGTTTCTCGAAGAGATCAAGTGGCTGCAGCAGTACCTGCGCGAGAAGCCGCCGCCGAAGTACCCCTTTCCGATCGATTCCGGGCTCGCCACCGCCGGCGCGGCGGTATTCCAGGCGAACTGCGCAACCTGCCATGCGAGCGATCGCACCGGGAAGCGGTTGCCCCTCGAGGCCGTGAAAACAGACCCGGAGCGCATGCGGACGTGGAACAAGGACAATGCGATTGCGGCCAACAAGGTGGTCGGCGATTTCGGCATCGAGCGCAAGGGCCTCGTCGAGGAGCCCCTCGTGGGGTACAACCCGCCGTTTCTCGATGGCATCTGGCTGCGCGCGCCCTATCTCCACAACGGGTCGGTTCCGACGCTGCGCGACATGCTCACACCCGCCGCGGAGCGGCCGAAGGTGTTCTGGCGCGGCTACGACGTCTATGACCAGAAGGACGTGGGGTTCGTGTCGCAGGGCGCGGAAGCGGAGCGTGTCGGAACGAAGCACGACACCAGCCAGCGGGCGAACAGCAGCGTCGGGCATGAATTCGGGACTGCGCTGTCGACTGACGAGAAGGAAGCCCTGCTCGAATACCTGAAGACTCTTTGATGCGGGGACGAATTGACCGAAGCGACTCGGGCCTGAAATGAGCGACATCTTCATCAGCTACGCGAGCGCCGATCGCGAGCATGCCCGCGTACTCGCGCAACAGCTCGAGCGCCTCGGATGGTCGGTCTGGTGGGATCGGGACATTCAGGCGGGCAAGACGTTCGCCGGAGTGATCGAGAGCGAGATCGAACGCGCGCGCTGCGTCATCGTGCTGTGGTCGCTCGCGTCGGTCGGCTCGCGCTGGGTGCGCGACGAGGCGAACGAGGGGCTCAAGCGCGACGTGCTCGTGCCTGTGCTGATCGAGCAGATTTCCCCGCCACTCGGGTTTCGCAGCATCCAGGCGGCCAGCATCGTCGGCTGGAACAACGACAATCTCTCGCTGGCATTCCGCGAGCTGGTGCGGAATCTCGCTGGCGTGCTGGGGCCTCCGCCGGCTGGCGGCCTGCCGGCGTCCGATCGAGGCGATCGGCCGAAGCCGCGTGCGGAGGATGGTGGGCGAAAGCGACCGTCGTGGCTCAACCTGGGTGCGGCGGCGGTCCTGGTTCTCATCATCGGCGCTGCAGGGGTGGCCTATTTTCGCGGCAGCCAGGAAGTTCACGTCGCCGATGGCGGCGAGGCGGCGCGCCGCGCGGC
>JBAVOG010000262.1:0-8977 GCA_049691875.1 Burkholderiales bacterium
AGCTGCCGGGTGAGGAATCCGATGTTCGCCTCCGCTTCGGCCGCTTCCGCGACCGCCACGCGATGCGAAGCGCGCAGGGTCTCGAGCTCGGTGCGCACCACCGCCATCTGGGCCTCGGCGCGCGCCACCTCGAGCTCGAACGGCACCGGATCCAGCCTGAAAAGCAGCGCACCGGCGGTCACCGCCTGGTTGTCGCGCACCGCGACTTCGACGACGCGCCCCGCCACTTCCGCGCTGACCGCCACGATGTGCGCTTTCACGTAGGCATTCTCGGTCACCTCGTATCGGCCACCGAGCACGTAATAGTGCAGACCGATTGCAACTGCCACCAGCGGCACGACCACCAGGAGAGCGCCGCGCAGCATTCTGCGCGGCCAGGCACGCGACAGCCGGTCCTCGCTCATGCCACCCGCCTGCGCGCACGCGCCCCGTTTCGGACCACCCCGCTGCGGGCGGTCCCGGTGCCCGATGGACCATTGTCGATGCTCCCGAGATTGGCCTTGATCATGAGGAGCGTGTCGACGAACCGCTCGCGGTCCTCCACGCTCAGTCCCGCAAGCGCATCGCGCCGCACTTCCGCGGCGATCGCCCGCATCGTCTTCATCGCTGGCTCGGTCTCGTCGGTCAGACGCACGCGCCAGGCACGCCGGTCATTGGCATCGGGTTCGCGCCGCACCCAGCCCTTCGCCTCCAGCCGGTCGACCAACCGGCCGAGGGTCGGCTTCTCGATCTCGAGCGTGTCGGCGAGCTCGGATTGCGTGACCCCGTCGTTGCGAAAAAGAAACGTGAGCACCCACCACTGCGAGCGGGTGAGTCCGAACTGCTTCACCCGACGGTCGAAGCTCGTGCGCAGCAGCCGCGCCACGTCGTTCAGGATGAACCCGAAGTTGCGGGACAGATCCTCGCGGAACATCCCGCTAAGATAGTTGCCTAGCTTACGATAAGCAAGGCAACTTGTTGTGCGGTGCAGCGGCGGGCGGGTCGATTATCCGTCCAGCTCCGGGTAGTGCCTGAACAAACCGTGCTGATTGAAAGGGATGCGCCGCTCGGACCGGAGATACGCCGCCACGCGCGGCCGTGCGGCGACTCGGTCGTGCAGGGCCATCAACCCGGGGTAGCGATGGCTCCGGCGCGCCATGGTGCGCGGAAACGCATAACTCAGCCCGGCGATCACCTGGAACATAGACAGATCCGCGTAGGTGACGCGTCCGCCCACGAGGTACCCGCCACTCACTCGGTTTCGCGCCAATACCTGCTCGAAGTAGCCCAGGAACTTCGCAATGCGCATGCGGATGAAAATCTCCGCGCGGCGTTTCGCCTCGCGCTTCTGCTCCTCGTAGTACAGGTTGACTCCGATCGGATGGTGCACGTCGTGCGCTTCGTCGACGAAATCCCCGATGGTGAGCTGCAGCTGATTCACCCATTGCCGATCCGCTTCCCCGCGCGGCGCGAGCCCGAGTCGCGGTCCGAGAAAGAGCAGGATGTTGGATGACTGGCCGATGAGCTGCTTGCCAGCCTTGAGATAGGGCGGCGCGAACGGTGGCCGCTTCACACTGCGGCTCTCCAGATTGCGCGCGAGACCCGCGATACCCCGACTCTTCCCGGGCATGCGCGCGATGTCGATGTAGTCCGCGCCGCCCTCTTCCAGCGCCAGCCGGACGAATTCCCCGCGGCCCTGGATCGAGGGCCAGTAATAGAACTCGTAACGCATGTCCGTTCCTTCCTGGTTGAAGTGGAATGCAATGGAATCCTGCGACTAGGGTCGCAGCGCGGAAACCTCGTCGAAGCGACGCTCCAGCTCGGGATGCACGCCGCGCAGCTGTCCGATCACTTCGCTCGCCCAGTCGAAATACTTTCGCCGCCGCTCGAGCGACCATCCATGAGGCGGATGCGCGCCCATGTCGCGCAGGTTGCAGATCTTGTCGGCGAGCTTCACGAGCTTCGCCCGGTCGGTGGAATGGGCAGCACGCGACACCTGGAGACGCTTGCGCGCGTCGCTCTTCAACCATTTCACGTCCGTGACCTCGGCGACGATGTCCGCGATCTCGTCGCCGAATTCGCCGCGCAGCTCCTGCCAGGTCGTCTCGGTGTCCTCGAGGGTGTCGTGCAGCAGCGCGGCGGCAATCACCACCGGGTCGCGCACGCCGCCCTCCTCCCACAGCACCTTCGCGAGCGCAATTGGGTGGTTGATGTAGGGAGACGCGCCCTTGTCCTTGCGCCGTTGATCGCGGTGCTTGTGCGCGGCAAACGCGACCGCTCGCAGGATCAGGCCGGTCGCGCGATCGGATTCGGTGCTGTCAGGCGACATCGGGCTATTGATCAGGTGAGTCTTAGTCTACGACATTGCGAGGTTCGCCTGCGCGAGGTGCGCGCGTTCCGCCCGCCGGGTTGACGCATCCTCCCGCGGGACGCAAGATTGCGGGCGTCACCCAGCGGAGCCGCTCATGGCCATCTCAAACGCCGTCGCCACCCTGCCATTCGACCGTAGCGACCCGCGCGCCGTGCGCAGGGCAGTGCGCACTGGCGCCCATGCGGGGCACACCGCCGGGCTTGCGCCCGGCTACGTGCAGGGGAACGTGTGCATCCTGCCGCGCGACTACGCGGATGACTTTTTCGTCTTCTGTCAGCGCAATCCGAAGCCGTGCCCGCTCCTCGGCGCATCGGATCCAGGTGATCCCCGCCTGCCTGCGCTCGCCGAGGATCTCGACATGCGCACCGACGTGCCGAGCTATCGGGTGTTCCGCGACGGCGAGTTCGTCGAGGACGTGACCGACATCCGCCGGCTCTGGCGCGACGATCTCGTCGCCTTCGTGCTCGGCTGCTCGTTCTCGTTCGAGGAGGCGTTGATGGAGGCCGGACTGCCGCTGCGCTACGTGGAGCAGGGCAAGAACGTTCCGATGTTTCTCACCGACATCGACACGGCGCCGGCCGGCCCATTCCACGGCAAGATGGTGGTGTCGATGCGCCCCTTCACACCGGCCGGCGCGATTCGGGCCATTCAGGTCACTACCCGCTTTCCGACCGTGCACGGCGCACCCGTGCACATCGGCAAGCCCGAGCTGATCGGCATCGCGGACATCGACCGGCCATGGGTCGGCGATCCGACCGAAGTGCGGGCCGACGAGCTCCCCGTCTTCTGGGCCTGCGGTGTGACGCCCCAATCCGTGGTCCGCAATGCCCGCCCGCCCCTCTGCATCACCCACACCCCAGGTCATATGCTGGTGACCGACCTGCGCAACGCAAGCCTCGCGGTGCTTTAACGGCAAGGACGGTAACGGGAGGGAACCAACCGGTTCCCTCCTGTTCGTGACCTACCGCTTTTTGGTTCGCAGAAACGAGTCGGTTCGCGAACTATCGGATTGGGGAAAAAGCGGTGGGCGTGAGAATCCGGTTTTCCTGCTCCACGAGGAGAGGCACGACTTTCTCGATGTAGCGCTGCCAGTCGGGGTCCTGGTTCATCCGCGCGCGGCGCGCGGCCCGGTCGTCCAGGCTGTCATAGCCCCACATGAAGACGACCTGGTTCAGGTTTCCGGTCTCGGTCGTGAAGTAGCCGATGAATTTTCCCAGGTGACGTTGCTGCAGCGCGAGGCCTTCTTCGCCGTACAGTCGCACCATCTCCGGGACCTTTCCCGGGTGCAGGGTATAGACGCGCTCTTCGATGATCATGGCGATCAGTTCCTCACCTTGACGACACCGCGGTCGATGACGATCACGCTGTCCACCATACGCTCCGAGTGCTGCAGATCCGACTCGGAAAGTATCATCGACATGCCCTCCTTCTTGAGGTTGCCGACCACCTCGACCAGGCGATGCGCCAGCGCAGGGGCCACGCCCTCGAAGGGTTCGTCGAGCAGCAGCAGCTTGTCGCCGCACATCAGCGCCCGGCCGATCGCCACCAGTTTCTGCTGACCGCCCGAGATCTGCAGACCCTTGCGCGGCGCGAAGCCGCGAATCTCGGGAATGAGGTGATAGACCTTCTCGAGCCGCGCTGCGGCCTCGGGCAACTTCGCAGCCCACGCCGGTATCAGGAGATTCTCCTCCACCGTCAAATCCGGAATCAGCCGACGGTCCTCCGGCATGTATCCGATTCCCATTCGGGCCCGCATGTGTATGGGTGTCGACAGCAGGTCCGCTCCGTCGAAGCTGATCGCTCCGCTCGCAACCTTGAGCAACCCCATGATGCTCTTCATCAGGGTCGTCTTGCCCGCGCCGTTGCGTCCGATCAGGCCTGCCATGCTGCCGGTGGGAAGCTCGAGCGACACGCTGCGCAGAATCTGCACCGCCTGGATCGAGACGTCGACGTTCTCGATCTTAAGCATCGGACGCGTCCCGCTTCTCGTCGAGCCTGTGGAGCTCGCCCCCCACCACGAAGCGCTTGACCTCCCGGTCAACCAGAACGGTATCGGGCGGCCCGTCGGCGATGATGCGCCCGTCGTAGAAAGCCAGCACGCGCTCGGCGAATCGGCTCACCACCTCCATGTCGTGCTCGACAAACAGGACAGTTGCGCCCTCCGCACGCACCGCCTTCATGATCATTTCCATGATCACGAACTTCTCCTCGGCCGACACCCCGCTGGTGGGTTCGTCGAGCAGCAGGACCTTGGGCTTGGCCGCCATCGTCAAGGCAATGTCGAGGAGCTTGCGCACGCCGCCGGGGAGCACCTGCGCATTCTTGTCGCGGTAATCAGCGAGTCCGAAGCGTCTCAGGATGACGTCGGCCACCTCCTCCGCCGGCCTTTCGTGCCCCGGGACGTCCGGCCGTCCGCGCGAGAAGAAGCCGCCCGCGCCGGCATTGTGCATCACCACACCGAGGCCCATCAGCATGTTCTCGTACGCCGTGAGCGAGCTGTAGAGCTGAGGAATCTGGAACGACCGGCAGATCCCGATGCGCGTGATTTCCCGCGGCTCGAGAGCGGTGATGTCGCGCCCTTCGTAGTGGATACGACCGCGATCGGGCTTGAGATAGCCCGTGATCATATTGATGAAGGTGGTCTTGCCGGCGCCGTTCGTCCCGATCAGGCCCACCACGGAATCCTTCTCGATCGCGGCATTGATGTCGCTTGCCGCGGTAACTGCGCCGAAACTCTTGTTCAGGCCCCGCGCGTCGAGGATGACCGCCATCTCAGTGCTCCACGACGCGAGGGGGCAATGCCGCTCGGCGCCCCCTAGTGCTTTCCGATTCCAGGGAAAGCGATGCCTGCGGCATCGGTATCATCCTAGGTCGCCTTGCGCCGGTGGAACAGCGACCACAGCCCGGTCGGCAGGAACACGATCACCGCCAGCAGCGCGCCACCCAGCACCATCTGCCAGGTATTGGGCGAGATGTCGAACGCCACCGTCTGGATGATCCCGAAGACCAGCGCGCCGAGAAACGGCGCGATCACGCTCCCCGTTCCTGCGAGAATGGTGATGAAAATGAACTCCCCGGACGTCGTCCAGTACGCCATTTCCGGGTCGATGTGTCCGACGGTCGTCGCCGCAAGCCCACCGCCCAACCCGGCGAGCGCGGCGGCGATGACGTACTTGACGTGAATCGCATAGCGCGCCGACGCGCCCATGTACTCGACGCGAATCTCGTTATCCTTGATCGCCGGAGCCAGGCTGCCCAGCGGCGTCTTGAGGTAGCGATGCACCAGCAGCGCTGCGCCGAAAGCCACCACGCTCGCCACCACGAGAACCGCGTAGCGCACCCACTCGTCGTCGGGACGGATGCCGAACAGCGTCGAGGGCAGGATATTGAAGCCATCGCTCGACCCGAGCGTCTCGCTCTTTACCAGCAGACCGTACAGAATCATCGACACCGCGAGACTCAACAGCCCGAAAAAGATTCCGCGGTAGCGTGCCAGCAGGAATCCGAGAACGAATGCGGTGAATGCCGCCACGACCATGCCCGACAGCATCAGCGTGAGCACGCCGTCCATCTCGAACAGGCGCCCGAGCATTCCGGCTGTGTAGGCGCCGATGCAGTAATAGAGCGCCTGGCCGAACGAAACCAGGCCGCAGCGCAGCAGGATCAGTAAGCCGAGCACGACCAAGCCCTTGGCGATCGCGATCGTGAGCAGGAATATCGCCCATTGCGGTACGAACGGCCCGGCCGCGAGAAGGAGGACCAGGATCGCCGCGAGGATTCGTGGCGTGCGATCCGCCGTCATATCTTTCTCGCCTCCGCAAGCATGAACAGCCCACGCGGCCGGAACGCGAGCACCAAGGCCATCACCAGATAGATGACAAACAACTCGGCTTGCGGCAGGTAGTGAATCGTTGCCGAACGAACCAGTCCGACGATCACAGCGCCCAGCGCCGCGCCGGGCAGGCTGCCCAGCCCGCCGATCACGACGACCGCGAATGACAGCACGATCACCTCGACGCCGAGGCCGGCCACCACTGACACCGTCGGCGCAGTGAACGCCCCGCCGATCGCCGCGAGAAGTGAACCGAAGGTGAAGGTCACGACATAGAATCGGTCGACGTTGATGCCCATCGCGCGACTCACCTCGGTATCGTGGATCACCGCAAGCAGAAGCTTGCCGGTCCGGGTCCGCGTCAGCATCCAGGCGAGCCCCGCCCCGCACACGACCGCCACGCCGACGAGGATCAGGTTGTAGTAGGGATAGGTCAGGTCGGCGATGTCGAAGCTGCCGAGCAGGCCATAGGGCTCGGAGATGAAGTAGGGATTGACGCCCCAGATCAGCTTGATGACGTCTTCGAGGATCAGGAACAGGGCGTAGGTGATGAGCAGGATGACCACCTCGTCCTTGACGTACATGAAGCGCAGGATGCCGCGCTCGATGAGCGGCGCCAACACGATCGCCACCAGGATCGCCGACCCCAGCAGAACTGCATACGACAGCATCGGCGGCATGCCATGCGCCAGGAGCGCACCCGTGATCGATGCCGCGGCATACGCGCCGAGCGCGTAGAAGCTGCCGTGCGTCACGTTGATGATCTTCATGACGCCATAGATGAGCGTCAGCCCGACCGCCGCGATGAACAGCCAGGCCGAGTAGATGATGCCGTCGATGACGACCGCTACGAATTCCTGCACGGGCTCAGCAGACGAAAAGACGGCTGCCCCGGGGCAGCCGTCCGTCAGCTTGGAAGGTTACTTCTTGAATCCGTTGTTGATCCAGTCGGCGGCTTTCACGCCGTCGGGCGGATTGACCATTTCTGCGGGATAGCGCTTGACGTTGGCGACCGTCATCTTGCCGCCCACCTTCTTGGAGACCCCGTAGGCCGTCTCGGTAATGGCCTGGTGGCCCTTTCCGATCGCCATCCGAACTTCGCCGCCCGGGCTCACGAACGTCAGATTTTCGAAGGCTGCGATGACCTGCTCGTCGCTCGGACGCTTGCCGCCGTTCGCCGCCTGCGCCTTCTCCCACGCCGCCTTGGTCCCCAGGATCGCCTGCGTCATCTGGTAGGCGGCGTAGTTCGGCGGAACGCCATAGCGGTCCTGGAACGCCGCGGAGTACCACTTGTTGAGCTCGTTATCCGGAGCATACGGACCGTAGGGTCCGCGCGCGCCGATCACGACGCCGTCGGGAATCTTGTCCGCAAGCTTGTACATCGCGGTTTCGCCCGTCGTGAGGATCACCGTGCTGCGCTTGAAGAGCCCGCGCGGGCCCGCCTGCAGGATGAAGGCCTCGAGGTCACCGTCCCAGAAACTGGAGTGGATGACGTCCGCCTTGGCGCTCAGCAGCGTCGAGATCTCCGCGTTGTACTGGCCCGCGAAAAGCTTCGGCATCTGCGACGTCCCGACCGTGATCTTGGGGAAGATCTGCTTCATCGAGAGCTCGAAGTCCCCCCAGGAATCCTGGCCCCAGGCATAGTTCTGGTTCACGCCGGCGATGATCTTGGCGTTGGGCTTGAGGTCCTTCATGTACAGCGCGGCGCCCACGCTGTCCATCGTCGCGGTCGACGCGGTGCGGAACACGTACTTGTAGTCGCGTTCCTCGAAGATGCGGGGCGTGCCGCAATCGAAGAACACGGTGAGCTTCTTCAGCTCCTCGGCCACCGGCGCGATGCCCAGGCAGCTTCCGCTCGAGATGTAGCCGATCACGAGATCGACGTTGTCCCGCTGGACCATGTTGCGAAATTCGGTCACCTGCGTGGTCGTGCCGCCGGACTCGTCCACCAGCGACATGCGCAGCGGCGCACCGCCAAAGCCCTTCGTCGCATAGGGCGCGGGTACCTTGCCGGCATTGAGCATCTCGAACGTGAACTCCGCGGCGTTGCGCGCCGGGACGCCGAACGGCCCGGCGGCCGCCCCGGAGAGGAACGAGACCACGCCGATCTTGATTGGCGTTTCCTGGGCGATGGCGGCCAACGGAATGCAAAGTACCGTGGCGGCAAACGCGACGAGCTTCCTGAATCCTTGCATGAGATCCTCCTTCGTGGGCTTTACCGGTGAACGCGTGGGCCGGTGAATGCGCAAGCAGACGCGGTGGAACGCTGCGATGGAACCCTGGCCGCGCGAGTCTTCTTGTCCGCACCCATGGTGCAAGAAACGGCGCCGACGGTCAAGCAAGGCGTCCGGAACCCAGGCGGCACCCGAATTGCGCGCTGCAGAACCGGCGCAATCGGCTGGCGGATACCGGGGCACGCGCACAAATGATAGGCTGGAACAACAGATAGGCTGGAACAGCACACGGAACGGGAGCCCATGACATCATCCTATCCAGGACTGCTCGCGGTATGGAACGACATCAGCGCAGCCGACGAGTCCGAGTTCAACGCCTGGTACGCGGAGGAGCATTTTCCGGAGCGGCTAAGCGTGCCGGGCATCCTGACTGCGCGCCGCTATCGCGACATATCCGCGCCGCTGCGCTACGCCGCGATCTACGACACCGCGTCCGTGGCCGTGCTCACCTCGCCCGCCTATCTCGACCGGCTCGCCAACCCCTCGCCGCGCACTCGCGCCATCATGCCGCGCTTCAACAGCATGACGCGCGCCGCCTGCGAGATCGTGACCGACCACGGC
>JBAVOG010000263.1:0-12762 GCA_049691875.1 Burkholderiales bacterium
GATTCCCTCCGCGTTTTCCGGAGTAACGGGGATCAAGCCGAGCTTCGGTCGGGTGCCGGCTTGGCCCCTCAGTCCGTTCGGCACCGTCGCGCACGTCGGTCCGATGGCGCGCACCACGGTGGATTGCGCGCTGATGCTGAATGTGTTGGCAAGACCCGATTCCCGGGACTGGCACGCGCTGCCCTATGCAGCGACGGACTGGACCGTTGCGCTGAGCGCCGGCGTCCGCGGAATGCGCGTCGCCTACAGTCCACGCCTGGGATACGTGCGCAAGGTGGAACCCGACGTCGAGGCGCGTGTCGCCGATGCAGTGCGCACGGTGGAGGCGCTGGGTGCCCAGGTCGAGGAGGTCGATCCCGGGTTCGCCGATTGCAGCGAGCTCTACTGGGCTCACTGGACGGTCGGTGCGTACAACGGCCTGCGTCACCTGCCTCCGGACAAGCTGGCGATGCTCGAGCCGGGACTACAAGATACTTACCGCGCAGGAGAGGTCACGCCCTTGAGCAGCTATCTCGACGCGGTTGCAGCGCGTGCGGCGCTGGGCACGCGGATGCGGGCGTTTCACGAGAAGTTCGATCTGCTACTGACGCCCGCTCTCGCGGTGCCCGCGTTCGAGGCGGGTCGGCTCGCACCGTCCGAGTACGGTAGCAAGGCACGCTGGATCGATTGGACGCCCTTCAGCTTTCCATTCAACCTCACCCAGCAGCCCGCGATGTCGGTGCCTTGCGGCTTCACGCGCGAGGGATTGCCCGTCGGGCTGCAGATCGTCGGGCCCATGCACCGCGAGGACCTGGTGCTGCAGGCCGGCAACGCATTCGAGCTCGCAACCGGATTCGGACGCCGCCGACCGCGGCTTCCGGAGTAGCGCGCGGGGCGCTCAAAAGCCCCTTACTTAGCCGCGGGCATCGGCCGTAATCCACTCGTTCGTGCCGGCAGCCTGCTGCCGGGCTGGATCCGGCCGGCGAACGTCTTCCCGACGGCGGTGTGACCAGCAGCACGCGCAAGCGGTAATCCGCTGCAGTTTTCCCCGATACGGGTGTTACAATTACTTTTCCTTATTTACCCAAGTTGTTGCGAGCCTTGTCGCGATTCTCGAAGCGAGCAGTGAGCGCCGCCGCAGATCCAGAATCTCAGCGCATCGCACCTCCGGTCGCCGATCCGGCACGGAGTTCCGCCGCACCGACCACGAGCGCGTGCCGTGGAGCGTCAGCAACATGAAGCCGACTGACATCAAGCACCCCGACTACTTCCACAAGGTCGTCGATTGCCAGTGGGCATGTCCAGCCCACACCCCAGTCCCCGAATACATCAGGCTCATCGCGGCGGGTCGGTACTCCGACTCGTACATGGTCAACTGGGAATCGAACGTCTTCCCGGGCGTCCTCGGACGCACCTGCGATCGTCCTTGCGAGCCGGCGTGCCGGCGCGTGCGGGTCGAGAAGGAGGCGGTGGCGATCTGCCGGTTGAAGCGCGTTGCAGCGGACAACAAGGACGACATTCGCACGCGGCTTCCGGCCATCCCGGAGGAAAAGAACGGCAAGCGCATTGCGTGCATCGGGGCGGGGCCTGCGTCGCTCACGGTGGCGCGCGATCTGATGCCGCTCGGCTATCACGTCGTCGTCTACGACCAGGATCCGTTCGCGGGCGGAATGATCCGTACCCAGATCCCGCGCTTCCGGCTCCCGGAGTCGGTCATCGACGAGGAGATGGGCTACATCCTCGACATGGGTGTGGAAACGCGGTTCGGAAGCCGCGTGGAATCGCTGAAGGCGGTGCTTGCGGAAGGCTATGACGCCGTGTTCATCGGGTGCGGTGCACCGCGGGGCAAGGACCTCGAGATTCCCGGACGGCGGGAAGCCGCGGCGCGCATCCACATCGGCATCGACTGGCTCTCCAGCGTCTCCTTCGGTCACATCTCGACGATCGGGAAACGGGTGGTGGTGCTCGGTGGCGGCAACACTGCCATGGATTGCTGCCGCACGGCGCGCCGCCTGGGCGGCGAGGACGTGAAGGTGATCGTCCGCTCGGGTTTCGAGGAGATGAAGGCGTCTCCGTGGGAAAAGGAAGACGCGATCGGCGAGGACATCCCGATCCTGAATTTTCACGTCCCGAAGTCGTTCAGCCACCAGGACGGCAAGCTGACGGGCGTGTGGTTCGAAAAGGTCAAGGCCGAATACGACTCCAAGGGTCGTCGCAAGCTCGTTCCGACCGGCGAGCCCGACCAGCACTTCGAGTGCGACGACGTGCTCGTTGCGATCGGCCAGGAGAACGCCTTTCCGTGGATCGAGCGCGATGCGGGTGTCGAGTTCGACGAATGGGGCCTGCCGACCCTCGACCCGGTCACGTTTCAGTCGACGAACCCGAAGGTGTATTTCGGCGGGGATTCGGCATTCGGGCCGAAGAACATCATCTGGGCGGTGGCGCATGGCCACGATGCCGCGATCTCGATCGACAAGGCCTGCAATGGCGAGGATCCCCGCGAGCGGCCAGCGCCCGGTGTGACGCTGGTCAGCCAGAAGATGGGCATCCACGAGTGGAGCTACGACAACGATATCTCCATCGAGAAGCGCTACAAGGTGCATCACGCCGAGAAGCGGGTCGCGCTGAAGGACATCAAGATCGAGGTCGAACTCGGTTTCGATCCGAAGCGCGGGTATCTCGAGGCCCAGCGCTGCCTCAACTGCGATGTGCAGACCGTCTTCAACGAAAAGCTCTGCATCGAGTGCGATGCCTGCGTCGACATCTGCCCGACCGATTGCATCAACTTCATCGCCAACGGTGAAGAGCCGGACCTCCGCCAGCGGTTGCGCGCGCCGGCGACGAACACCACCCAGGCCCTCTACGTCTCCGACACGCTGAAGACCCAGCGCGTGATGGTGAAGGACGAGGACGTCTGCCTGCATTGCGGCATGTGCGCGGAGCGCTGCCCGACTGGTGCCTGGGATATGCAGAAATTTCTTCTCAACATGACCGATGCAGGACCGGCATGTCGCACCCGACAGCGATCGCCAGCGTTAACGACTTCGTAGTCAAGTTCGCGAACGTCAACGGCTCCGGCTCGGCCTCGGCGAACAACCTGTTCGCCAAGGCGATCCTGCGCATGGGCGTCCCCATCGCGTGCCGGAACATCTTTCCCTCGAACATCCAGGGGCTGCCGACCTGGTACGAAGTGCGCGTCTCCGAGGCGGGCTGGCTGGGACGGCGCGGCGGGGTCGACCTCATGGTCGCCATGAATCCGCAGACGTGGGACAAGGACGTCGCGTCGATCGATTCCGGGGGCTACCTCTTCTACGATTCCACCAAACCTCTTCCGCCGTCGAAATTCCGCGACGACGTGACGGTAATCGGCATGCCGATCACGGAGATCTGCAACAAGGCGTACACCGATGCACGCCAGCGCCAGCTCTTCAAGAACATCCTGTACGTGGGCGCGCTGTCGGCGCTGCTCGGCATCGATCCCATCGAGATCGAGAAGCTGATCGGCGAGGAGTTCCGCGCGAAGGAAAAGCTGATCGTCCCGAACGTGAAGGCGTTTCTGCTCGGGCGCGACTGGGCGCTGGCGAACCTCAAGACCGCAGACATGCGCCTGAAGCTCGCGCGTTCGACCAAGGTGGGTGACCGCATCTTCATCGACGGGAACAGCGCAGCCGCGCTCGGCGCCATCTACGGTGGCGCGACGGTCTGCGCGTGGTATCCGATCACGCCCTCGACGTCGGTAGCCGAGGCGTTCGCCCGCTACTGCAAGAAGCTTCGCACGGACCCCGAGACGGGCAAGGCGCGTTACGCGATCGTGCAAGCGGAAGACGAGCTGGCCTCGATCGGGATCGTGATCGGCGCCGCCTGGAACGGGGCGCGCGCGTTTACTTGCACCTCCGGCCCGGGCATTTCGCTCATGCAGGAGTTTCTCGGCCTGGCCTATTTCGCCGAGATTCCGGCGGTGGTGATGAACGTCCAGCGCGGTGGTCCCTCGACAGGCATGCCGACGCGGACGCAGCAGGCCGACATTCTCTCCTGTGCGTACGCTTCGCACGGTGACACCAAGCACGTGCTGCTCTTTCCCCAGGATCCGCACGAGTCGTTCGAGATGGGGGCGACCGCGTTCGACCTGGCCGACCGGTTGCAGACGCCCGTGTTCCTCATGCTCGATCTCGATATCGGCATGAACGACTGGGTCACCCAGCCCCTCTCGTGGGACGACGCGCGCCACCTCGATCGGGGCAAGGTCATGACGCGTGAGGAGCTGGACGCCGGCAAGGAGTTCGGCCGGTACCTGGACGTGGACAACGACGGCATCCCGTACCGCACCTATCCCGGCACGCATCCGACGCGGGGAGCGTATTTCACGCGCGGCACCACCAAGGACCGCTACGCGCGCTATAGCGAAGAGGGCCCCATCTACGTCGACAACATGCAGCGCCTGCTGCAGAAGTTCGAGACGGCCAAGGCCATCGTTCCGCGGCCGGTGCGCGCCGACGCCGATCAGCAGACGCAGTTCGGCGTGATCTATTTCGGCTCGACCGCGCCGGCGATGGGCGAGGCGCTCGAGGCGCTGCGCGCGCAGGGCATCCACGTGAACACGCTGCGCGTGCGGGCCTTCCCGTTCGACGACGACGTGAGCGACTTCATCGCCGATCACGCGCAGGTGTTCGTGATCGAGCAGAACCGCGACGGCCAGATGCGCATGCTGCTGGTGAACGAATGCGGCGTTGACCCGACGAAACTGATTTCGGTGCTGAACTACGACGGCACGCCGATCACCGCACGCTTCATCACGCGCGAAGTGGCGGAGAAGGTCGGCGTGCTGAAGCCCATTCCGCTCAAGAAGAAAGTGGCGCGGTGAGCCTCGCGCCTTGAGGATCTGACTGTCATGACTTACCTTGCAAAACCCAGGCTGCATCATCCCAAGCTGCCCGCGAACAAGCTGGGATATACGCGCCGCGATTACGAAGGCACGGTCTCGACACTGTGTGCCGGATGCGGGCACGATTCCATCAGCGCTGCGATCGTCCAGGCATGCTTCGACCTGGACCTTCCCCCGCATCGCATCGCGAAGCTCTCGGGAATCGGCTGCTCGTCCAAGACGCCGACATATTTCCTCGGAAACTCGCACGGATTCAACAGCGTGCACGGCCGGATGCCCTCGGTGCTCACCGGCGCCAATCTGGCGAATCGCGAGCTCGTATACATGGGCGTGTCCGGGGACGGCGATTCCGCCTCGATCGGATTCGGCCAGTTCGCGCACGCCATCCGGCGCGCCGTCAACATGGTGTACGTCGTGATGAACAACGGCGTCTACGGCCTGACCAAGGGGCAATTCTCGGCGACCGCGGACAAGGGCTCGAAGTCGAAGCGCGGAGTGACGAACCTCGACGAGTCGGTGGACATGGTGGGTGCCGCCTTGCTGCTCGGGGCGACGTTCGTGGCGCGCAGCTTTTCCGGCGACAAGGATCAGCTCGTCCCGCTGCTGAAGGCTGCGATCCTGCACGAAGGCGCGGCGTTCATCGACGTCATCAGCCCCTGCGTCGCATTCAATAATCACGATGGTTCCACCAAGAGCTTCGACTACGTCCGCGACCACAACGAGGCGGTGAACCGGCTGGATTTCATGCCCCCGCGCTCCGAGATCACTGCGAGCTACGAGCCCGGAACGGTGACCGAGGTGGTGCAGCACGACGGGTCGGTGGTGCGACTGCGCAAGCTCGCGCCCGACTATGACCCGCAGGACCGGATCGGGGCGATGACTTTCATGCAGGAGCGTCAGGCGCAGGGCGAAGTCGTCACCGGCCTGCTCTATGTGGATCCGCAACCCGAGGACCTGCACCGGAATCTCGGCACGGTTGCCGTACCGCTCAATCAGCTCGGCGAGCGCGAGCTCGTGCCCGGCGCGGCTGCGCTCGAAAAGGTCAACGCCAGCCTGCGTTAAGACCGAGCGCGCAGGAAGAGGCTTTTTCCCCTCCTCCCCGAGGGTGAGCCGGGGATTCGAGAACGTGCCTGCGCACGTTCGAGCCGGCGAACGCCCGAAGTGTCCCCATTTCGGGCCGGGCGGGGTGCCGCCCGAGGCGGCGGGGTGGTGAACGAAGCTCATCGAGGCCGCAACCACCCCCCGCCCTTTGGGCGGACCCCTCCTTGACAAGGAGGGGAGGATTTACGCTGCGGGATCCTGCGTGCGCACCTTCGCAATCGCCGCGCGGCCCTGCGCGAGATGGGCGCGCATGAGCTCGCCGGCACGCTCCGCGTCATGGGCGCGAATCGCCGCGAGAATCGCGCGGTGCTCGGCGAGCGACTCCTGCACACGTCCGCGCGCGAGCAGCGAGTGGTGGCGGGTGAGGCGCAACACTTTGCGCAGATCCTGGATCACCTGCGTCAGCCAGCGGTTTCCCGCGAGCTCCATCACCGCCCGGTGAAATTCCTGATTGGTCTCGAAGAATCGGTCGAGGTTCTTGGCCGTCGCGTTTTTCTCGAGCGTATCGTGCAGGGCCTCGAGCTGACGGAGGTCCTCGGGTCGCGCCCGCTCGGCGGCCTCTTGCGCGCACCGGCCCTCGAGGAGGGCGAGCACCGGGAAGATGTCGTCGAGATCGTGATCCGAGACCTCGGTGACGTAGGAGCCCCGGCGCGGCTTGAGCGTGACCATGCCTTCCGAAGCGAGGACCTTGAGCGCTTCGCGGAGCGGGGTGCGGCTGATTCCGTACTCGGTGGCGAGCGCCTGTTCGTCGATCCAGGCGCCCGGCGGAAACTCGTGTGCGAAGATCCGCTCGCGCAGGCGGGCCGCCACCTCCTGATACAGCGCCGCCGGCGCGATCAGGGGACGCGGCGGCTTCAAGTCAGCGCGACGACCTCTTGCATTCATAATTATGAATACAGTATTATTGGACGCGTCGAATGTCAAGGGTGGCCTCTACGCCACCCTGCAGGCGCGACGTAGAGTTACGGCGTAGCGGGGCGGATTGAATTGAATTCCGCGCGGTGCCCGGCACCAGGGAGAGATCACATGTCCGATCAACCGAAACTGTCGAGCTCTGCAGACCTGGATGCCTGGCGGAAGGCTGCCGCGAAGTCCACCCCGGCGGGGGACTTGTCACGCCTGGTCTGGAAGACGCCCGAGGGACTGAACATCAAGCCGCTCTACACGAAGCAGGATCTCGACGGTTTGCCCTACACCGATACGCTGCCCGGCTTCGCGCCCTTCGTGCGGGGACCGCAGGCGACGATGTACGCTGGCCGCCCCTGGACGATCCGGCAATACGCAGGCTTCTCGACTGCCGAGGACTCCAACGCGTTCTATCGCGAAGCCCTTGCGGGCGGGGGGCAGGGCGTGTCGGTGGCTTTCGATCTTGCGACGCATCGGGGTTACGACTCCGACCATCCACGCGTCGCAGGCGATGTGGGCAAAGCAGGTGTCGCGATCGACTCGGTGGAGGACATGAAGATCCTGTTCGGCGGCATTCCGCTCGACAAGGTGTCGGTCTCCATGACCATGAACGGGGCAGTGCTTCCCGTGCTCGCCGGCTACGTCGTCGCCGCAGAAGAGCAGGGCGTCGCGCGGGAGCTCCTGTCCGGGACCATCCAGAACGATATCCTCAAGGAGTTCATGGTCCGCAACACCTACATCTACCCGCCGACGCCCTCGATGCGGATCATCGCCGACATCATCGCGTACACGACGGAGCACATGCCCCGGTTCAACTCGATCTCGATTTCGGGTTATCACCTGCAGGAGGCCGGCGCGACCCAGGCACTCGAGCTCGCCTTCACGCTCGCCGACGGCAAGGAATACGTCAAGACGGCGCTGTCGCGGGGCATGGATGTGGATGCATTCGCCGGACGCCTCTCGTTCTTCTTCTGCCTGGGAATGAACTTCTATCTCGAGGTCGCCAAGCTGCGCGCGGCACGACTGCTCTGGTGGCGGATCATGCAGGCGTTTGCGCCCAAGCACGCGCGCTCGATGATGCTGCGCACGCACTGCCAGACTTCCGGCTGGTCGCTCACCGAGCAGGATCCCTACAACAACATCGTGCGCACGGCGATCGAGGCGATGGCCGGGGTGTTCGGCGGAACCCAGTCGCTGCACACCAACTCATTCGACGAGGCGATAGCGCTTCCTTCCGACTTCGCCGCACGCATCGCGCGAAACACCCAGCTCCTGATCCAGGAAGAGACACACATCTGCAACGTCGTCGATCCGTGGGCCGGCTCCTACATGATGGAGCGACTGACCCAGGAGCTTGCCGATGCCGCCTGGACGATCATCGAGGAAGTGGACGCGATGGGCGGAATGACGAAGGCGGTGGAGTCGGGCTGGGCGAAGCTCAAGATCGAGCAGTGCGCAGCCGAGAAGCAGGCGCGCATCGATCGCGGAGAGGAAGTGATCGTCGGCGTCAATAAGTACCGGCTCGAGAAGGAATCGCCGATCAAGGTGCGCGAGATCGACAACACCGCGGTTCGAGATTCCCAGATCGAGCGGCTCAAGAGAATCCGGGCCGGACGGGACGCGTCGGCAGTACAGGCCGCGCTCGATGCGTTGACGCGCGCGGCCGAAAGCGGGCAGGGCAATCTGCTCGATCTGTCCATCAAGGCGGTTCGCCTGCGGGCAACGGTCGGCGAGGTCTCCATGGCGCTCGAGAAGGTCTGGGGACGGTTCAAGGCCGAGACTCAAAGTGTCTCCGGCGTGTATGGCGCCGCATTCGCGGACGACACCGACTGGAAGGCGCTCCAGGCCGACGTCAGGGCGTTTGCCGACACGGAGGGGCGTCGACCGCGGGTGATGGTCGCAAAGCTCGGGCAGGACGGTCACGATCGTGGCGCAAAGGTGGTGGCGACGGGACTGGCCGACCTGGGTTTCGACGTGGATATCGGATCGCTCTTCCAGACGCCGGAGGAAGCGGCGCGTCAGGCGATCGAGAACGACGTGCACGCGATCGGCGTCTCGACGCTCGCCGCCGGACACAAGACCCTCGTGCCTGCGCTCATCGACGCGCTGCGCGAGCAGGGTGCATCCGACATCCGCGTGTTCGTGGGCGGCGTGATTCCCGCGCAGGACTACGATTTTCTGCAGCGCGCCGGCGTTGCGGGCGTGTTCGGGCCCGGCACGCCGATCCCGGAGTGCGCGCGCAAGGTACTCACGGCCATCACCGCTCGGCGTCGCTCGACGGCCTGACGGGCTGGTTGCCGGATTCACCGCAGGACCATAAGAAAGCCAGGGAGAGGCCATGCACGAGATCATTCGCCGGCTCGAAGCGAACCGCGCGGCTGCCAAGCTCGGCGGCGGACAAGCGCGCATCGAGGCGCAGCATGCGAAGGGCAAGCTCACCGCGCGCGAGCGGATCGAGCTGCTGCTCGATGCCGGCAGCTTCGAGGAATGGGACATGTTCGTCGAGCACCGCTGCACCGACTTCGGAATGGCGGACCAGAAGATCCCGGGGGACGGCGTGGTGACCGGCTATGGCACGGTCAATGGCCGGCTCGTTTTCGTGTTCAGCCAGGACTTCACCGTGTTCGGCGGCTCGCTCTCGGAGCCCCATGCAGAGAAGATCTGCAAGATCATGGATCACGCAATGAAGGTCGGCGCGCCGGTCGTCGGCCTGAACGACTCGGGCGGCGCGCGCATCCAGGAGGGCGTGGCCTCGCTAGGCGGCTATGCGGAGGTGTTCCAGCGGAACGTGCTCGCATCCGGAGTGATCCCGCAAATCTCGCTCATCATGGGACCGTGCGCCGGCGGGGCCGTGTATTCGCCGGCCATGACGGACTTCATATTCATGGTGGAGGATTCGTCGTACATGTTCGTCACCGGACCGGAGGTGGTCAAGACCGTGACACATGAAGAGGTCACTGCCGAGGAGTTGGGCGGGGCCGTCACGCACGCGACCCGGTCGGGCGTGGCCGATCTGGCGTTCGAGAACGATGTCGAGGCGCTGATGATGACCCGGCGGCTGGTGAGCTTCCTGCCGGGCAGCAACCGGGACACTCCACCGACCGTCCCGACCGACGACCCGGCAGACCGGTGCGATCCGTCGCTCGATTCGCTGGTCCCCGACAGCGCGAGCAAGTCGTACGACATCAAGGAGCTCATTTTCAAGGTCGTCGACGAGTACGACTTCTTCGAACTTCAGCCCCACCATGCGAAGAACATCGTCGTCGGATTCGCGCGCATGGAGGGGCAACCGGTGGGAATCGTCGCGAACCAGCCTCTGGTGCTCGCCGGCTGCCTCGACATCAAGTCCGCGATCAAGGCGGCGCGCTTCGTGCGATTCTGCGATGCGTTCCACATTCCGATCATCACCTTCGTCGACGTGCCCGGATTCATGCCGGGCACCGCGCAGGAGTACGGCGGGATCATCAAGCACGGCGCCAAGCTGCTATATGCCTACGCCGAAGCCACGGTGCCCAAGGTCACCGTGATCACGCGCAAGGCATACGGCGGCGCCTACGACGTCATGAGCTCGAAGCACCTGCGCGGTGACGTGAACTTTGCCTGGCCGTCGGCCGAGATCGCGGTGATGGGACCCAAGGGGGCGGTGGAGATCATCTTCCGCAAGGACATCGGCGACCCGCAGAAGATCGCCGAGCGCACCGAGGAATACCGGCAGAAGTTCGCCAACCCGTTCGTCGCCGGGCACCGGGGTTACATCGACGACGTGATCATGCCGAGCGAGACGCGCAAGCGGATCTGCCGGTCGCTGAAGGTCCTGCGCGGCAAGCGGCTGGAGAATCCCTGGCGGAAGCACGGCAACATCCCGCTCTGAACCCGGCCGATGTTCAAGAGGATCCTCATTGCCAACCGCGGCGAGATCGCGTGCCGCGTCATCGACACGGCCCGTCGAATGGGCATACGCACGGTCGCGGTGTACTCGGAGGCGGACCGGGACGCTCGGCATGTCGGCCTTGCCGACGAAGCCGTTCCGATCGGGCCTGCACCATCTGCTCAGAGCTATCTCGTCATCGAGCGGATCCTCGATGCATGCAGACAGACCGGCGCGGAAGCGGTGCATCCGGGATACGGGTTTCTCTCCGAGAACGCCAGGTTCTGCGCCGCGCTGCAGGCGGCCGGAATCGCGTTCATCGGGCCCAAGGCGCATGCGATCCAGAGCATGGGCGACAAGATCGCGTCGAAGCAGCTTGCCGAGCGTGCGGGCGTCAACACCATTCCCGGGTACACGGACGTCGTTCGTGACGCTGACCATGCGCTTTCGATTGCGAAGGACATCGGCTATCCGGTGATGATCAAGGCGTCCGCGGGCGGGGGCGGCAAGGGTTTGCGCGTCGCATGGAGCGACGCGGAAGCGCGCGAGGGATACCAAAGCTGCCGTACCGAGGCGAAGAACGCGTTCGGCGACGATCGGGTGTTCATCGAGAAGTTCATCGAGGAGCCGCGTCACATCGAGATCCAGGTGCTCGGCGATGGACACGGCAACCTCGTCTATCTGTGGGAACGCGAGTGCTCGATCCAGCGGCGTCACCAGAAGGTGATCGAGGAAGCGCCCTCGCCCTTTCTCGATGTGGCGACCCGCAAGGCAATGGGCGAGCAGGCAGTCGCTCTGGCTGCGGCGGTCGGCTACCAGTCCGCCGGGACCGTCGAATTCGTGGTCGATGCCGCGCGCAAGTTCTATTTCCTGGAAATGAATACCAGGCTTCAGGTGGAGCATCCGGTCACCGAGATGATCACCGGCATCGATCTCGTCGAGCAGATGATCCGGGTGGCGGCCGGCGAGAAGCTCGCATTCACCCAGGCGGACATCCGGCTCGACGGCTGGGCGATCGAGGCGCGAATCAACGCCGAAGACCCGTTTCGCAACTTCCTGCCTTCGACCGGGCGGCTCGTTCGCTACGTCCCGCCGGACGAGGAAGCGGGGTCGGTCCGGGTGGACACCGGTGTGTACGAGGGCGGCGAGGTATCGATGTATTACGACTCGATGATCGCAAAGCTCATTGTCCATGGCGCAACTCGCCAGCATGCGATCGCGCACATGCGCGAAGCGCTCAACGGCTTCTACATCCGCGGGGTGTCGCACAACATCTCGTTCGTCGCCGCGGTCCTGCAGCACCCGCGATTCGAGGCCGGCCGTTTCAACACGGGATTCATTGCGGAAGAATATCCGGCGGGTTTCGACGCGACGCACGCTCCGCACGACGATCCCGCGCTCCTGGCCGCGATTGCGGCATTCGCGCGGTGTCGCTACATCGATCGCGCGGTGCGGATCAGTGGCCAGATGTCAGGGCATGGCCGGAAGGTCGGCGCGGACTGGATCGTGCTGATCGGCGCCGAACGCTATCCGGTGACCGTCGAGCCGACCGATGGAGGCTACCGTGTCACCCACCCGCACACGGTCCACGACCTGCGCTCGGACTGGAAGCTGGGCGAACCTATTTTCCGCGGGACGTGCAACGGCGCACCCGTGCTGCTGCAACTGGAGCGACGCGGGCTCCGGTACCGGATCTTTCACTGGGGGACGCAGGTCGATGCGATCGTGATGACCGAACGCGCGGCGGAGTTGCTTGCGCTGATGCCAGTGAAGCTTCCGCCGGATCTATCCAGGTATCTCCTCTCGCCGATGCCCGGACTGCTCACCGAGGTGTCGGTCGGGGTGGGCCAGGAGGTCAAGGCGGGCGAGAAGCTCGCCGCGATCGAAGCGATGAAGATGGAGAACGTGCTGAAGGCCGATCGCGATTGCGTCGTCGCTGCGGTGCTCGCCAAGGAGGGCGAGAGCGTGACCGTGGATCAGCCCATTCTTGAGTTCGAGTGAGGGGCGTTAGTGGTTAGTAGTTTCC